>CAZADU010000716.1:0-3334 GCA_964483945.1 uncultured bacterium | reverse complement strand
CACTTCGTCGTCAAGGCCCTGGAAGATGAGGGGCACGTGGTGCGGGGCGTCGGCAGCGTGCGCGAGGCCCGTGTGGCACTGGAGCGCGAGATGCCGGACCTGGCGTTCCTGGACTTGAAGCTCCCCGACGGCACCGGCCTGGAACTGCTGCGCGAGATCAAGCGCGTGCAGCCCGAGGTGGCCGTGGTGCTCATGACCGCATTCGGCGAACTGGAGACGGCCGTCGAGGCGATGAGCGCGGGCGCCTACTGGTTCATGAAGAAGCCGTTCGAGCAGGAAGAACTGCTGGCCCTGGCCAGCCGCGCGTTCGAGTCGCAGAAGATGTGGCTCGAGTTGAAGCGCCTGCGCAATAACGCGTTCAGCGACGAGGACTTCCTGCACTCCTCGAGTCCGTCCATGCAAGAGGCGTACGCCATCTCGGAGCAGGTCGCGCGCGGCGACACCACCAGCGTGCTGATCGAGGGCGAGAGCGGCACGGGCAAGGAGTACTTCGCGAACCTCATCCATCGCATGAGCGCGCGGCACGCCCAGCCGTTCATCGAGATCAACTGTGCGGCGATCCCGAGCGAACTGCTGGAGTCCGAGCTGTTCGGTCACGAGAAGGGCGCATTCACCGACGCCCGGGCGCAGAAGCTAGGCCTGATGGAGATGGCCAACAGCGGCACGCTGTTCCTGGACGAGATCGGTGAACTGGCCCCCATGCTCCAGGTGAAGCTGCTGCGCGTGCTCGAGCGCCGCACGTTCCGGCGCGTCGGCGGCACCAAGGACATCTCGGTCAACCTGCGCGTGATCTCGGCCACGAACCAGAACCTCGAGCAGATGGTCCGCGAGGGCACGTTCCGTGAGGACCTGTACTACCGCCTCAAGGTCGTGCCGCTGCTGGTACCACCGCTGCGCGACCGCCGCGAGGACATCCTGCCGCTGGGCTGGCTGTTCATGGAGCGCTACGCCAAGCAGTTCAAGCGGTCGTTCCGCGCCATCTCGGAATCGGCCGAGCAGCTGCTCACGAACTACCCCTGGCCGGGCAATATCCGCGAGCTCAAGAACCTCATGGAGCGCACCGTCCTGCTGGAGCAGGGCGACGTCCTGGACGCGCACCACCTGAAGCTTGCCCCGCGCGCTCGCGGGGCGGATGAGGCCACCATCGGCCAGCGAGTGGACGATGCGCTGACCGGGCTCATTCCCAACACCGGCATCGCGTTCGAGGCGCTGATCGAGGAGCTGGAGCGCGCCTTGATACTGCGTGCCTCCTATGCTACCAAGTGGAATCAGAGTCGGACCGCGGATATGCTGAACCTGAAGCGCGACAAGTTGCGCTACCGCATGAAGCTCTACGACCTCCAAGCCGAACGGCAGGGGCATTCCAGCCATCCACACGCACAGTGAGCACCTGACTCGCGGCCCGGCCGCGGCCCTGTGGGCCGCGATCGCGGCCGCGAGTCTGTTTCTGTGCTCCGGGTGTGGCTACAGCGCAAGCCCGGCCCTGCTGCCTCAGCACTTGAAGACCGTGGCCATCCCGGTGTTCGAGAACGGCACGCCCGAGGCCCAGCTCGAGCAGGACATCACCGATGCGGTGATCCTCCGCTTCGTGCGCGACAATCACTTGAAGATCGTGGACGAGAAGAGTGCCCACTCCGTGCTGCGCGGCAAGGTGATGTCGTACAAGAACAGCGTGTTCGGGTTCTCCAACAGCACGACGTCCAACGAGTATCGCGTCACCATTGGCGTGCAGGTGACGTTCAAGGACGTGGTGAAGAACCGCGAGCTGTGGAGCGACCAACTGGTGAAGAGTGCCAACTACTACGTGCAGGACGTGCCCGGCCAAGCGGCGAGGACGGAATTAGATGGACGAAAAGAAGCCATCGAGAAGATCGCCGACGAAGTCCTCAGCCGCAGCGTCGAAGGCTGGTAGTGCGGCGGCGGGCGCTCGCCCGTCGAGCAGCGCCAAGCGCACCGCTGCGGGCGAGGGCGAGAAGGCACCCAAGCGTGCGGCCGCTCCGCGCGCGGCGAAGACGCGTGCGAGCGCACCGCTGGACGCGCTCGCACTGCTCGACCGCGTTGACGCCGGCGAGTTCCCCTCGAACCTGTACCTCGAAGGCCCCGACGAGGCGGTGAAGGCCGAGTTCCTGTCGCAGTTCCGCCGTGCCTGGGCCGCGGCTGTGCCGGACTCGCCCAAAGCGCGCGTGATGCGGCCCGACGAGAACGGTGTGGAGACGATCCTCGCCGCCTACCAGAACGTGTCGCTGTTCTCGCCGCGCGAACTCACCATCGTGTTCGAGATCGAGGACCTGGGCCGCAGTGACAAGCGCGTGGCCGCCCTGGCGGCAGGGCTCGCCTACCCGGCGGGGGCGTCTTGCCTAGTGATGGTGGAGTCGCCCGCCGACAGCACGCGCAAGACGCTCGAGCCCCTGCGTGCCGCCGCGGCCGTGCGCGTGGACGCACAACCACCTGCCGAGCCGCAGCTGCTGGCGTGGGGGCGCCGCCGGCTCGCCGCGAGCGGCTGCCAGGCCGCACCCGGCGCACTCGAAGCCCTGCTCGATACGTGCGAGCACGACGCACTCGCGTTCTTGAACGAGGCCGGCAAACTGTCGGTGCTGGCGGGCAAGTCGGGCACTGTGACGCGCGCGCACGTCGAGGCTCTCATCGCGCCACTCGTGGGTGCCGAGTTGCCCGACTACATCATGGCGGTCGCCTCCGGTGACACGAGCCTGGCCGCGCGGCAGCTGGAGCGCGTGCTGGCGGCGGGGGAGGACGAAGGCTCGGTGATGTGGTCGCTCGGCCACCTGGTCAGCTCCACGCTGACGCTCGCCACGAATCCCTACGGCTGGTCGCGCTACAAGCCCGCGAGTGCGGTGCTCAGTCGCCGCCGGCGGCCACCCGAGTTGGCGCGTGCACTCGACGCCGTCTACCGCGCCGAGGCCGCGTGGAAGGGCGGGCGCACCGACGCGCGCACGGCACTTGAGCAGGCCACGCGAGAGGTTGCGGCGAAGTAGCGTTGGGCCGCGCGCAGGACGCGCCCGCCGTGACGTCCCGCACTCGAGCCGCTATCTTTCCGGGTCCACTGAACCCACGGGGCCTCCGTTCATGAGCAAGTACTACCCGTTCGCCGAAGCCGAGCCGCGCTGGCAGCAGTACTGGGCTGAGAAGAAGACGTTCCGCGCGGTCGAGGACACGACCAAGCCTAAGTACTACTGCCTCGACATGTTCCCGTACCCCTCGGGCACGGGGCTGCACGTGGGGCACCTCGAGGGCTACACGGCGACCGACATCCTGAGCCGGTACAAGCGCATGCGCGGCTTCAGCGTGCTGCATGCGACCGGCTGGGACGCGTTCG
>CAZADU010000715.1:0-1760 GCA_964483945.1 uncultured bacterium | reverse complement strand
GCCGGTGGCGGTGCTCCAGCCGGTGGACGTCTCGGGCGTGACGGTGAGCCGCGCCACGCACGCCCGGCTGGGCATGCGCTCGCGCTCACCACGCTGGGCGATGGCGTACAAGTTCCCGCCGCGCGAGGAGGTCACGCAGATCCTCGACATCGTCGTGCAGGTGGGCCGCACCGGGAAGCTCACCCCCGTCGCCCAGCTGCAGCCCGTGGACGTATCCGGCGTCACCGTGAGCCGTGCGACGCTGCACAACCAGGACGAGCTCGACCGCAAGGACGTTCGCATCGGCGATACCGTGCGCGTGCGCCGTGCAGGCGACGTGATTCCCGAGGTCGTCGAGGTGCTGCTGGAGAAGCGCCCCCAGGGCACACAGCGCTTCGAGCTGCCGGGCAAGTGCCCGGTGTGCGGCTCCGAAGTGGTGCGCGAGGGTGCGGCTCACCTGTGCACGAATGGCCTCGCCTGCCCGGCGCAGCTCGAGCGCCACATCACGCACTTCACCGCGCGTGGTGCGATGGACATCGCCGGGCTCGGCGGCAAGACGGTGCACCAGCTGCTCGCCAAGGAGTTGGTGAAGGACCTCGCCGACGTCTATCAGCTCACGCCCATCCACTTGGTACAGCTGGACGGTTTCGCCGAGAAGAGCATCGAGAACCTGTTGGCCGCGATCGAGGCCAGCAAGAAGCCGAGGCTCGACCGGTTCCTGTTCGCGCTCGGGATCGAGCACGTCGGCGACACCGTGGCGCGGCTGCTCGCGGACCACTATGGCGCGCTCGCGAAGCTGCGCGAGGCCACCGACGAGGAGTTGCAACAGATCCGCGGCATCGGCCCCGAAGTGGCGGCGAGTGTGCACCACTTCTTCGCCAACGCGCGCAACCGCCGGGTGATCGACCGCCTGCTCAAGGCTGGCGTGAAGCCGGTGGCCGACGCACGGCCCGAGGGTCCGCGTGCGCTGGACGGCGAGGTCGTCGTGTTCACCGGCGGGCTCGAGAGCATGCCGCGGCCCGACGCCCAGCGGCTCGCCGAGCGGCACGGCGCGCGGATCGCCGGCACGCTCTCCAAGAAGGTGACGCTGGTGGTGGCCGGCCCCGGTGCGGGCTCCAAGCTTGACGACGCACGCCGGCTGGGCATCGCGGTGATTGACGAGCGCACATTCCTGAAGCGCGTGGGCGCGGGTTCGTGACGCGCCGCACCTGGTCCAACGCCGACCTCGCACGTGCGCTCGCGCGCATGGGTGTGATGCTGGAGCTGGACGGTGGCAACGTGTTCCGCGTGCGCGCCTACAAGGAGGGTGCGCGCGTGGTCGAGAACCACGCCGAGCCGCTGGCGGGGCTGGTCGGCGAGCCCGGCGCGCTCGAGGCCCTGCCCGGCATCGGCAAGGGCATCGCGCAGCACATTCGCGACCTGGTTGGCACCGGGCACACCGAGGTGCTGGACGAGCTGCGCAAGAAGTACCCCGACGAAGTCGTGGACCTGACGGAGCTGCACGGGCTGGGGCCCAAGCGCGTGCGCACGCTGTTCGACGAGCTGCACATCCGCTCGCGTGACCAGCTCGAGAAAGCCGCCAAAGCCGGCAAGCTCCGTGACCTCGCCGGCTTCGGCGAGAAGGTCGAGCAGAATGTGTTGAAGGCGCTGGCCACGGCGTCGCAGTGGGCGGGCCGCATGCTGTTGGCACAGGCCTGGCCGCACGCGGGAGCACTCGCCGAGCGCATGTCGGCACTGCCCGGGGTGACACGCGTGGAGCTGGCGGGCTCGTTCCGCCGCCG
>CAZADU010000714.1:0-1741 GCA_964483945.1 uncultured bacterium | reverse complement strand
CGCGGTGCGGGCCCAGCAGCCGGTTCACGTGTGCCTCGGGTGTGTGGAACGTGCAGAACAACTGCCCGCGCTGCACGCGCGTGTCGCGCTTGGCGGGCAGGCTCGCCTCGCCCCAGTGGCTGACGATGCGCAGCAGGTCACCGTCGGCGATGCCGAGCTGGTCGGCGTCGTCCGGGTGAAGGTCGAGCGTGTCGATGGGCCGCAGCTCCAGGTTCCTCGTGCGGTCGGTCATCGTGCCAGCATTGTAGGCATAGAGCGTGCGGCCCGTGACCAGCAGTAGCGGGTACTCAGCCGTGGGCTGCTCTTGCAGCTCGTTCTGCTCGGGGCAGAGGAACGGCGCGCGGTCGCCCAGCGTGAACGTCTCGCTGTGCAAGCGCACCGTGCCGGGATGCGACTCGTCGGGGCACGGCCACTGGATGCCGCCCTCGCGGTCCATCTTGGCGTAGGAGATGCCGGCGCCCAGGTCCCACAGCGAGCGCACCTCGTTCCAGATCTCCTCGGCGTCCTTGAAGCCGAAGCCCTCGAACCCGAGCTTCTTGGCCACCTCGCACACCGGCACCCAGTCGGCGACGGCCTCGCCCTGCGGCTCGACCGCCTTGCGGATGCGCTGCACGCGGCGCTCGCTGTTCATGAACGTGCCGTCCTTCTCGAAGCTCGCGGCCGCCGGCAGGAACACCGTGCCGATCGAGCGCGCGGTCTCGTTCATGAACAGGTCCTGCACCACCACCAGCGGTACGTTCTCGAGCACCTTCTGCGTGCGCACGATGTCAGCGTGGCTCTGCATGATGTCGTAGCCGATCGCCCACAGCACGTCGAGCTTGCCGGCCTCGGCCGCCTCGACGATCTGCACCGCGTCGAGCCCGCGCTCGCGTGGCAGTGTCACGCCGTAGGCCGCCTCGAACTTCACGCGCGCCTGCTCATTGCTGATCGGCGTGTAGCCGGTGAAGTAGTTGGGGTCGCAACCCATGTGGGCCGAGCCCTGCACGTTGTTCTGCCCGCGCAATGGGTTGATGCCGGTGCCGGGCTTGCCGACGTTGCCCGTGAGCAGGGCCAGGTTGCCGAGCGCGACGATGCCTTCGGTGCCCTGCGTGTTCTCGGTGAGCCCCAAGCCGTGGAACGAGATGCTGGGGCTGCCCGTGGCGTAGGCACGCGCGGCCTGGCGCACGAGTGCCGCCGGCACGCCGGTCATCTTCTCGGCCAGCTCGGGAACGTAGCCTTTGAGGAACTCGGCGTAGACCGCGAAGCCCTCGGTACGGTCCTCGATGAACGAGCGATCCTGAAGCCCCTCTTCGACGATCACCGCGGCCATGGAATGGAACATGGCCACGTTGGCACCCGGGCGGATGGGCAGGTAGTGATGCGCGAGCTGCGCCAGCCCGACCTTGCGCGGGTCGATGACGATGAGCTGGGCCCCCTTGCGCACCGCTTGCCGCAGCCGCACGCCCACCACCGGGTGGGCCTCCAGGGCGTTACTGCCCGAGATCAGGATGGTCTTGGCCAAATCGATATCGTCGAACGCCCCGGTCGCCGCTCCGGTACCGAAGCTCATGCGCATCGCCGCCGCGGTCGGCGCATGGCACACGCGCGCGCAGCAGTCGATGTTGTGCGTGCCGAGCCCCTTGCGCACGAACTTCTGCGCGACGTAATTCTCCTCGTTCGTACCGCGCGCGCTCGACAGCAGCATGATCTTGTCGGCACCGCGCTCCTTCACCGTGCGGCGGATGGTGTCGGCGATGTGCGT
>CAZADU010000713.1:0-2313 GCA_964483945.1 uncultured bacterium | reverse complement strand
TCGCGCCACGCTGGACCGCGACACTGGCGGTCGAGCGCCAGACGTTCGCATTCGACACCGCGCATCGCACCGGCACCTCGGTGACGGTCGCGCGAGAGAGCTTCGGCAACTGGAATGGCCGCTTCGAGCTGGCCCGAGTGTTCGGCACACGATGAAAGGATGGATCCTGATGGTCGCGAAACGCCTTCCGAGCCTGGACGGCGGGCTCCGGATGTTCGCCGCCCTCGTGCTGCTGGGGGCGTGGACCCCCGCGGCCTTCGCGCTGGCCGGAGGCGGCCCGCCGGCTCCCGACAGCGTTGCGCTCGAGGCACCGGCGGGCACGGCACCGCTCGGCGACAGCACGCTCGCCCCGACGGCAAGCACGGCCATGAACACCCCGCTCCAGGTGGGATCACGCCGTGTGCGCCTGACCGGGGCTTCGCGCAACGTCGTGCGCTCGGGCCCCGGCGACAGCTATGCGGTCGTGGGGGTGTACAAGGGCGACACCGAGTTCCCCGTGTTCTCCAAGAGCGGCGACTGGGTCGGCGTGAAGGTGTCCGAGACCGAGACGGGCTGGATACACCACTCCCTGTGCAAGGAGATGGACGACATGGAGGGGCTGGAGTTCAAGCCCAACCCTCGCCTGTACTCGCGCACCGGTGCGTTCCTGCTCGAGGGTTACGCGGGCGGCTATGCGTTCGACCAGAAGTCCAATTCGTTCGTCGCGGGCGGCCGCCTCGGCTACTACGTCTTCGACCGCGTCATCGTCGAGGGCGGCCTGGAATGGACGCGCGTCTACCGGCCCGCCGAGATCGTGGAGTCCCTGTTCAACCTCTCGCTCGAGGCCGAGGACTTCCACATGCTGTCGTATCAGTTCATGGCCACGTACGAGATCCTGCCCGGGCGGCAGATGGTGCCGTACTTGAGCGCCGGCTTGGGCACGAGCGTCATGGAAGGCGAGTCGGAACCCAGCTGGAACTTCGGCGCGGGCACGACCATGTACCTCTCGCGCCGCACCGCGGTGCGCTGGGAGGTGCGCCTGTTCCACTTCGACACCGGTGCCGCAAACGCGCGCCAGTCTCACGACAACGTCGAACTCACGCTGGGCAGCGTCTACCTCTTCTAGGAGCGTGCGATGAAGAACGGACTCCTCACCCGCATGGGCTTCGCGCTGCTCGTCGCGGCATTGGCCGCGGGCCCGGTGTTGGCGAAGGCCCCGACGGCGATCGCCGCGCGCGCCGGTCTCGATCTGGCCCGTGCCGCCGCCGCGGCCTGGGCCGCTGACGCCGAACTGGTCTACGTCGAGAACGACGACGCCATCAACCCCGACGGTGGTGCCGCGCGCTGGAGCTTCCTGTTCGTCTCGCCGGAGACCGGCCGCGCGCGCGCCTGGTCCGTGCGCGACGACCGTCTCGCCGCAGCGCAGAACGTCGAGCTGGCACTCGAGGCCATGCCGCGCCCTGACGGCTGGATCGACAGCGGGGCCGCGCTCGCGGCCGCCGACCGCGAGGCCGGCCGCGCGTTTCGCAAGGGGTCGCAGGGCAGCCTGAGCACCATGCTGCTCATGCGCGGCGCATTCGACGAAGCCGACCCCGATCGCTCGACGTGGACTCTGATCTACACATCACCGGGCGCGCCGTCGTTGTGGGTGGTGGTGGACGCGGCCGAAGGCAAGGTCCGCCGGACATGGAGGGGCTGAACACATGAACCCGACCCTGCTTGTTCCCGCCCGCCGGTTCGCACAGCTCCTCGCCTTGCTTGCCACGTGCGCGACGTGCGCCGTGTCCGCCGCGAACGCCGCGCCCGTCCCTGCCGCTGAAGCACCCGGTGACACTCACACCGAGGTCCAGGTGCAGCGCGTCAAACCCGATCGTCCGAAGCTGCCGATGCTGCGCTTCTTGAGTGCGAACCGGGACTACCTGCGCGCGGAACTGGACCGGCTGCGCCCGAAGCTCGTGAACGTGCGCGGCAACTCGGGTGCGATCGACCCGCGTTTCCTGCGCTATGGCGAGATGATCGCGGCCGCGCACGCCGCGGGCGACTCCGCCGCGGCCGCCGACTCGGCCCGTGCGGGCCGCGAGCTTTTCGCGAGTGTCACCGAGCTCGGGAGCCTCGAAGCCGAGCTCGACCAGCTGGATCGCGCGCTGTCCGATCAGCGCGACCGGCTCGCCCTGCTGCAAGCGGACTTCGCCGGCGACCAGCGTACTGCGCTCGCCGTGGTGCTGAGGGGCTGGCCGGGGGACTCGCCGTCGCTGACCCTCACGTTGACGCTCGAGGACGGTACGCGGGAGGCGGTGAGCCTCTCGAGCGCGCAGCTCGACGCGCTGCGCGCGG
>CAZADU010000712.1:0-1520 GCA_964483945.1 uncultured bacterium | reverse complement strand
TTGGGGACCGCGAGCCCGCTGCCGGCCACGACGTTGTCCACCAGCAGCTCCACTGCGGGAGCGTCGGGGGAAGCGTGCACCGCCATGACCCTGGCCTGAGGGGCCGGAGCAACCGGGTTGCTGGAGTCACTGCCGCAACCGGCGAGGGTGAAGATCGAAACGGCCGCAAGCGCGGCAACGGCGAGGCTCTGGATCCGGGACATGACTGCCTCCATTTGAGTGCGTGTCCGCCGCCTGTCGTTGGGATCGGCCCGAGGTCAGGTGCCTCGGTGCTGGCGGCAACGCGGAATCAGATGCGAGGGGATTCCAGTACGATTCGCATGATGCACAGCTTACGCACAGACTTTACAACGCGCTCCCAACTCATCAGCAGGGAATCGCCCGTCTGGGTCTGATGGTGCAGCGGTGTAGCGTGTAGACATATCATCACATACCCGCACATCCATTAAAGGCAAGCGTGAACCGCGAAGCCGATCGCAGCGGCGCCAGGGACCGCTTTGACAGTTTCCGATACTGTGCGAATCCTTTGCACCTCAGCGGCATCGAAACCCTCAGGGACCTGCAGACGACACCACTGTTGTGGATACTGCGAAGAAGTCGGCGGAGGGCAGAGCCTGATCGTCACCGTCAGGCGCATCAACTCTATCAAGGACTGGAGACCCCGATGATCGAGAACAGCGGACGCCGACGGCGGACGGCGGCGACGAAGATGATCTCGATCGGAGCGCTGTCACGGGCTACGCACATTCCTGTCGAGACGATCCGCAGCTGGGAGCGGCGCTACGGTTCGCCGGCGCCGGAACGCAAGCCATCCGGGCATCGCCTCTACCCGGCCGCCACCGTCGAACGGTTGCGCCGCGTCATGCGGCTTCTGGCTCACGGCCACCGACCCGGCGAGGTGATCGGACTCACCCCCATCGAACTCGACTCCATGCTTGCGCTCTCAGAGCCGGGCCCGGTCGCTCCACGCCCCGACGGCAACGCGGTCCCGCCGGCGGCAGGGCAGGAAGGGATCGTCGAGGCGCTGATGCGAGCCAGCTCCGTGCTCGATCGTGATGCGATCGCGGAGGAACTTCGGGTGGCTTGGGTGCGGCTTGGGCCGTCGCGATTCCTACACGAGGTGGCCGGGCCGTTCATGGTCGAGTTGGGCCGCGCCTGGGGGTCCAAGAGGTTGGGGATCCGGCACGAGCACCTCGCGTCCGGGTGCCTCACGGACTTCCTCAGGAGCGCGCGCGAGCCCTTCGAACGCAACGCCAAGGGGCCCCGGGTGGTGGTGGCGATGCTGCCCGGCGATGAGCATGAGGGTGGCCTGCTCATGTTGTCCCTCCTGCTGGCCCTGCACGGCCACCGCGTCGTCTACCTCGGGCTCGAAACGCCCGTCGTGGAGATGGCCGCCGCGGCACGCGATCGCGATGTCGAGGTCGTGGCCGTGAGCGTGTCGGCAACCCTGCCCCACGCACGCGCCAACGCGGCGCTGACCCGGCTGCGGAAGTCGCTGCCCGCGCGCGTCGCGCTGTGGG
>CAZADU010000711.1:0-2735 GCA_964483945.1 uncultured bacterium | reverse complement strand
GTCGCGTCGGGGAGGAGCTGGGGATCCCGGTGTTCCTCTACGAGGCCGCGGCGAGCACGCCCGCGCGCAAGAGTCTTGCCGACGTTCGCCGCGGCGAGTTCGAGGGGCTGCGCGAGGCGATCGGCGTCGATCCCGCGCGCCGGCCCGACTTCGGACCCGAGCGCATCCACGCCACCGCCGGGGCCACGGCCATCGGTGCGCGGCGCTTCTTGGTCGCATTCAACGCCAACCTCAACACCGCGGACGTGCGCGTGGCCAAGGCCGTCGCCGCCGCGATCCGCGAGCAGAGCGGCGGCTTGAAGAACGTGCGCGCGCTGGGCTTCAGCATCGAGAACGGACGCCGCGCGCAAGTGAGCATGAACCTCGTGGACGTGGAGGCCACGCCCATCCACCGCGTGCTGGCACTGGTGCGCGACGAAGCCGCGCGGCACGGTGCGGCGATCAGCGGCTGTGAGGTGGTCGGGCTGGTGCCGGAGGCGGCCATGCTGGCCACGGCTGAGCATGCGCTGCAGGTCGAGGGCTTCCGGCGCGACCAGGTGTTGGAGTTGCGGCTGCGGACCCCCCCCCTCACCGAGGCCGTGCCGATCGCCAGCTTCTTCGACCAGGTGGCGGCGCCCACGCCCACACCGGGTGGTGGCACGGTGGCCGCGTTCGTGGGCTCTCTTGCGACCTGCCTCGCCGCGATGGTGGCCAACCTCACGCTGGGCAAGAAGAAGTACGCCGCGGCCGAAGGCGCGATGCTCGAAGTGAAGCGCGAGGCCGAAGCCCTGCGCCGAGAACTGCTCTCGCTCGCCCGGCGGGACAGCGAGGCGTTCGACGCGGTGCTGCGAGCGCGCCGGCTGGCCCAGACCACGCCGAGCGAGCAGTCCGAACGCGAGCAGGCCATCGCGGCGGCCGAGCTCGAGGCGTGCAGGGTCCCGCTCGAGACGGCACGGGCCTGTGTGCGAGTGGCGGCACTCGCGGATGTGGCCGCCCGTCAGGGAAATGTCAATGCTGTCTCCGACGCCGGCGTTGCGGCGCTTCTGGCACGAGCCGCCGGGGAGGGTGCCCTGCTGAATGTCCAGATCAACCTGAAGTCCCTGCCGCCTTCGGCCGATAGAGATGCCGTGTCTCATCAGGCCGCAACGACCCGAGCGGAGCTGTCCGCCGCCGCGGACCGATGCGCCTCGGCCGTCCAGAACGCCATGAACGCCTGAGATCAGGGAGAGGCCGCCCCACCGAGGGCCGTGCCGGGAGATCCAGCCAACTTGGAAAAGGCGATCGAGATCAAGCGCAGGGCACAGCGTTGCGTCCAGAACGGCGACGTTGACGGTGCGCTACGCGAGTACGAGAAGCTGGTCGAGACGCCCGAATCCGACCCGTACAACTTCGTGCTCCTCGCCGACCTGCTCTACAAGAAGGGCGAGCAGGGGAAGGCCGCCGAGCGCTACCTGAGCGCGGTGCAGGCCTACGAGAAGGCGGGCCTGTTCAAGAACGCCATCGCCGTGTGCAAGAAGATGTCGCGCCTGTCGCTGTCGCAATCGCTGGTGCTGCGGCACCTCGCCAGCCTGCACGCGCTCGACGGCCTCGCCGGCGAAGCCTCCATGTACTACTCGCAGTACGCCGAGTTCATGATGCGCGCGAACAACGGCAAGGAGGCCATCGACGCGCTGCGCAAGGCTTTCGACCTGGGGCAGGACAACGTGAAGCTGCTGGAGCAGCTCTCCGAAGTACTGCTGCTCGAGGGCGAGACCACGAAGGCCGCCGCGGCCATGCACGAGGCGGCGAAGCATTGGGAGGCTCGCGGCCAGAGCGCGGATGCCCGGCGCTGCCAAGCGCGCTCCAACCTCATCGAACCCACGTTCTTGCAGGGCGCGCCCGCCGAGGTCGCCTCGGGAGCGAGTGCACCCCAGCTGCCCTCCCGGATCGTGTTGGAGCCGCTGGTGAGTGCGCCGGTACCCGCGTTGGTCAATCCCGAGCCGGTGGCGAGCACGCCGGTACCCGAGCCGAGCACGATGGAGCCCGTCGCGCCCCGGGCTGAGTCGGCGCCGATCAGTGCCGCGCCGCCCGCACGACTGCCAGACGACCGCCCCGAGCCGCCGCCCGTGGGAGGCATCCTCACCGGCAGCCGGATCCCCGGAGTCACCGCGCCTTCGCTGGGCACTGCCCCCGCCGACCCGATGTGCATCGAGGGCCAGCCCTCGTTCGCGCCCACCGCATTCGAGCGCGCGCCCCTGTCGGGACTCACCACGGCGCCCACGTTCGGTGCACCGGCGTCGGCGCCTGCGGAGACGAGCGGATTCGAGCCGCCGCGCGCATTCACAGCCCCTGTGTCCGAGCCCACCACCCGCTCAGCCGAGACGCCGCTGGAGGAGGCCGCGGAGGACAGCGTGACGGCCGAGGGCGTCTACGAGATCGGTTCAGAGCAGGTGTCGAGCTACGAAGCGGCGTTGCGTGAGGCGGAGAAGCCGGGTGCGGCGGAACCGCGCTCCACGCCGTTCGCCGAAACACCTGTGCCCGCCGAGCCCACGCCTTCGATGATCGCCCGCCGTCCCGAGGAGATCCTCGGCGGTGTGGCGAACGTGGAAGGCCTGCTGCAGCGCGCTCAGGAAGAGTTCCGCGCCGGCAGGCGCGAGAGTGCGTCGCAGGCGCTTGTCGAGGCTGCGCTGGCTTACGAACGGCTCGGCCGGCTCGACAGCGCAGCCACGATCTTCAGGAGCCTCGGCCGCGGCGCGCACGCGCCGATCGGCGTGATG
>CAZADU010000710.1:0-2229 GCA_964483945.1 uncultured bacterium | reverse complement strand
ACGTGAGTTCGGAAGCGCGCGGCCGCGGCGTCGGGCGTGCACTGCTCGAGGCGATGGTGCGCGAGTCCGAAGCCGCCGGCCTCTGGACGCTGCAGGCCGGCATCTTCCCCGAGAACGCGGCCAGCCTGGCGCTGCACGAAGGGTGCGGATTTCGCGTCGTGGGCGAACGGGCGCGCATCGGCCGGCACCAGGGCGTGTGGCGCGACGTGGTGCTCATGGAACGCCGCAGCCGGGTGGCGGGCACGGACTGACCGCGCCCTTGGCGCGAGTCGCCGGCCTTAACCCACGCCGCCGAAGAACCGACCCAGCAGCGACGTGACCGCCATGGCGGCCGCGCCCCAGAACATCATGCGCAGAGCACCGCGCGCCAGCGGGGCGCCGCCCAGCTTCGCGGCCGCGCCGCCCAGAACGCCCAGCAGTGCAACCGAGGTGGCACCGAGCACGCCGCCCATCGAGCCCAGCGGCAGGAACGCCGCCATGAGCACGGGTGGCGCGGCACCCAGCGCGAACGCGGCCGCGGAACTCACCGCCGCCTGGAGCGGCCTGGCCCGCGTGAGCTCGTGGATCCCCAGCTCCTCGCGCGCGTGCGCGCTGAGCGCGTCCTTCGCGGTGAGCTGCTGGGCCACCTGCAGCGCGAGATCCGGCGTGAGCCCGCGCTTCTCGTAGATCCCCGCGAGTTCCTCCAGTTCCGCCTCGGGCTGCGTGGCCAGCTCCTCACGCTCACGAGCGAGGTCCGCGTGCTCGGTGTCGGATTGCGAACTCACCGACACGTACTCCCCCGCGGCCATGGACAGCGCGCCAGCGGCCATGCCGGCGAGGGCGGCGAGCAGTACCGCGGGCCGCTCGGCATTGGCCGCGGCCACGCCCACGACGAGACTGCTGGTCGAAAGCAGGCCGTCGTTCGCACCCAGGACGGCGGCGCGCAACCAGCCAATGCTGTCGGTGCGATGCCGCTCACCGTGCCGCATGGTGCGCCTCCTGTGCGATGGGCGCTCGTGGGGGCCTGCCTTTCGCATGAAGCGTACGACTTGTGCACTGCCCACGCGGCTGGTCCTTTGGAAGGTGCCCGGGCGGGACCAGCGGACCGGGCCTGGCGTGCGGTTCAGTGCGCACGGCGCGGCCCCAGCGCCTCCGCACGCACGCGCTCGAGGAGTGTGCGAGCACCGGCATCACCCGGATAGCGCAGCAGCTGTTCCACCAGCAGCGTCTCGGCCTCGGCGTAGCGCTGCGAGGCCAGCCGCCGCTCGGCGAGTGTGTAACGCGAGTCCGGGTTGTCCGGCCACCAGCGCAACGCCGCTCTCGCGCGATCCTCGGCCCGCGCGCTCTCGCCCAGCGCCGAGAGGCAGACCGCTTGCTTGGCGACGACCGCGCCGCGGAACAACACGGCGGACGTGTCGCGCTGGAGCACTTCAGCGAGATCGAACGAGGCCAGCGCGTCGGGCCAGCGTTCCTCGCGGATGAGTTCGCTGCCCGTGACCATCGCAGCCATCGCACCGCCCTCGATCCAGACGAACTCGCGCACCGTTCCCTCCTGGAACGCCACGAATCCCGCCACGTCGCGCGGTGCGGCGCGGTACTGCTCAAACGTGATCCACGACAGCGAGCGCTCCCGGTACCACGTGCGCAACGAAGCGTTGCCCGCGAGCGTGTGCCGGCTCAGCAACGGGACCTGGTACTGCCCCACGGCCGTACCCGGCGCCGGGCGCGGCAGCCGTTCACGCAACAACTCGCGCGTGTGCCGCGCGGTCCACTGGAGCCTCGCGAACTGGCGGTAGTCGAACTCGCCTCCCGCGTCGGCGGGCGCAGCCGTCACCTGGCTCGTCGCGCCCGGGCTCAGGGCGAACGTGATGAAGCGCATGGCGACCATCGGCACGAGCAGTACGGCACCCGCCGGGGCCAGTAGCGCACTGAGGGCCACACCCGCACCCGCACTGGCGTACACCACGCGTTGGGCACTCCACGAGGGGTGCACCTCAGCGAGCGGGACCACCGCGGCGAGGAACCACGCGAGCCCCCAGGCGAGCCACGTGCGCGAGGCGGCGAAGCGCTCGCGGGCGTCGCGCCGCATCGCATACGCGGCGAGTGCGATCAGCACCAGACCGCCGAGTGTGACGGCCACCGGTAGGTCGGCGCGACCAGGCTGCTCCGGCAGGCTCATCACCGAGCGCGCCGCGCGCGTGACCGCCCACAGCACGCGCTCGGCCAAAGGGCTCGCCGTGGCGATGTCGG
>CAZADU010000709.1:0-3838 GCA_964483945.1 uncultured bacterium | reverse complement strand
TGCCGCTGGGCGGCGAGGTGACGAATGACAAGAAGCACGCCGGGGATGCCACCGGCCTGCCGCCGCTCGTGAATACGGCTGAGGACGAGATGACACACGCGCCGCCCGTCGACGGGCAGGTGCGGAGTGCACCGCCGAAGCTGGCCGTGTCGCTGCCGGACCAGGGTGCGCCGCAGGCCAGCGCGTCGGCGTCGGGACTGTGGCCACTGCCACGGCCCGTGCCCGAGGCCGCCACACCTGCAGCTTCGACCGATGCACCGCCGGCGCTTGCGTCGCCCGCTGCGCCCGCTGCGTCCGCAGCTCCCGCAGCGCCTGCCGCACCCGCGTCGCCCGTGCACGAGCCGGGTATGTCCGTAGTCATGTCGCGCCCCACGACATTGCGCGGGGCGATCGAGAAGGTGAGCATCGAGTCGCTGTTGAGCGACCAGTTCCGCAAGCCCGCGGTACCGGTGAACGAACCACCCGCGGTGCAGCCCACCGCCCCCGAGGCGTTGGAGCAGATGGTCAGCGACATGCTGTCCGCCGAGTCGGCGTCCGCTGCGACCGCCGCACCGGCGGAGTCCGCCACGCCGGCGGAGCCAGTGCTGCCCGCCGCCCCCGAGCCCGCGGACGATCGTCCGCTGGCGCAGGCGCCGCTCGCGCCATTCGACGCGCTGGCCGGGCTCGACGACGTTGACATCCCCGAGGTCGATACCCTGGAGGATGAAGACGAGTCCCCACCGGTGCTGACCCCACGCCCCTTCGCGAAAGACTCACGCGTCGTGCAGGTGCCGCCGCGCCGGCGCTCCGCGCGTGGCGAGAGGTCCGAGGCCGATGACGATTCAGCCGTGGGCAAGGTGGACCCCGATGCATTCGAACGCGCCACCGAGGACTTCATGCGCTCGTCTCCGGTTCTGGGTGCGACCGGCCGCAAGGTGAAGCGCGCGAACAACGAGGAGACCGGGTTCGAGGACCCCGACGCGATCGCGGTCGCCTCGATGCTGCAGGAACTGGGACGTCTCGACGTGCCGGCCGGCCGCCAGCCCGAGGTGCGCGCGCGTCTGTTGGACCTCGCGCGCCGCATCGAGAAGGGTGAGCTGGACTGGACCGCGCTGCGGAAGGCCGTTTGGTTCGCGATGGAGTACCCCGAGATCGCGCGCCGGCTGATGCCGGTGTTGCTGCCCTGGATCGACCGGGCCGCCTGAGTCACGCCCGCGTCCCGCCGCCGGCCGCCTTTGGCCTCGGCCGCATCGACCGAGCCACCGGAACATGCTCCTCAAGTCGCATTCCGCGTGCGTTCCCGCGGGTTTCACGATTCCCTAGCGTGCTAAGGACCGCCCGCCGGAATCCCTGTGCTATTTTCCGCATCGAGACACGCGGAGGTCGCACGCCATGAACATCGATCGCTTCACCGTTCGCTCCCGCGAGGCCATCGAGCGCGCCCAGCGCATCGCCCGCGATCGTTCCCATCAGGAACTCCGCCCCGAGCACCTGCTCGCGGCAGTGCTCTCCGACGAGGGCGGCACCGTCACCGCCGTGCTGCAGAAACTTGGCGTGGCCGTTCCCGCACTCACGAAGGCCAGCGAAGCGGCCCTGGCGTCGCTGCCACGCGTGCAAGGCGGCTCGGCGTACTTGGGGACCGAGTTGCGCTCGGTGCTGGACCGCGCCGAGGATCATGCCACGCGGCTCAAGGACGAGTTCGTGAGCGTCGAGCATCTGCTCATGGCACTCGCCGACCCGGCGCACGCCAACCCTGCGCAGAAGGTTCTGGCCCAGGCGGGCGTGTCGGGTGACTCGCTGTTGCAGTCGCTCGCCACCGTGCGCGGCGGCCAGCGCGTGACCGACGACAGTCCCGAGGACAAGTACCAGGCGCTCAGCAAGTACGGCCGCGACCTCACCGCCGCAGCGCGCCTGGGCAAGCTCGATCCGGTGATCGGTCGCGACGACGAAGTGCGCCGCGTCGTGCAGGTGCTGTCGCGCCGCACCAAGAACAACCCCGTCTTGATCGGCGAGCCCGGCGTGGGCAAGACCGCCATCGCCGAGGGCCTGGCACAGCGCATCATCTCGGGGGACGTGCCCGAAAGCCTCAAGGACCAGCGCGTCATCGCGCTCGACCTGGGCTCGCTCATCGCGGGGGCCAAGTTCCGCGGCGAGTTCGAGGATCGGCTCAAAGCCGTGCTCAAGGAAGTCACCAACGCCGACAACCGCGTCATCCTGTTCATCGACGAACTGCACACGCTCGTCGGCGCCGGAGCCGCCGAAGGCTCCATGGATGCGAGCAACCTCTTGAAGCCGGCCCTGGCGCGCGGCGAACTGCACTGCGTTGGGGCGACCACGCTCGACGAGTACCGCAAGCACGTCGAGAAGGACGCCGCGCTGGCCCGCCGGTTCCAGCCCGTGCTCGTCGGCGAGCCTTCGCCGGAAGACACCATCGCCATCCTGCGGGGCTTGAAGGAACGCTACGAGGTGCACCACGGCATCCGCATCAAGGACGCTGCGCTGGTGGCTGCGGCGATGCTGTCCAGCCGCTACATCGCCGACCGACACCTGCCCGACAAGGCCATCGACCTGATCGACGAGGCCGCCTCCCGCCTGCGCATGGAGATCGATTCCATGCCGGTCGAACTGGACGAGATCCACCGCCGCGTGCGCCAGCTCGAGATCGAGCGCATCGGGCTCGCGAAGGAGACCGACCCGGGCTCCCAGGAGCGCCTCAAGCGGCTCGACTCCGAACTCACGCGGTTGAAGGCCGACATGTCGGTGCTCGAAGAACACTGGAAGAAGGAGAAGTCGGCGGTCACGCGCATCCGCGAACTCAAGGCCGAGCGCGAACAACTCAAGATCTCCGAGGCACGCGCCGAACGCCAGGGCGACCTCGAGACGGTGGCGCGCATCCGCAACAACGACCTGTTGCTGTTGCAGCGTCAGCTCGAGCAGGAAACTGCGCGTCTCGCGGTGCTGCAGCAGAAGCAGCGCATGCTCAAGGAAGAAGTGGACGAGGAGGATGTGGCCGAGGTGGTCGGCAAGTGGACCGGCATTCCGGTCTCACGCCTGCTCGAGGGCGAGATGCAGAAGCTCGTGCGCATGGAGGACCGGCTGCACGCCCGCGTGGTGGGCCAGGACGACGCCGTGCGTGCCGTCTCCGAAGCCGTGCGCCGCGCACGCGCGGGACTGCAGGACCCCAAGCGACCGATGGGCTCGTTCCTGTTCCTCGGACCCACCGGCGTGGGCAAGACCGAACTGGCCCGCGCGCTTGCCGAGTTCCTGTTCGACGACGAGCGCGCCATGATCCGGCTCGACATGAGCGAGTACCAGGAGAAGCACACGGTCGCCCGCATGATCGGCGCGCCCCCGGGCTACGTCGGCTACGAGGAGGGCGGTGCGCTCACCGAGGCCGTGCGGCGACGCCCATACGCCGTGGTGCTGTTGGACGAGGTCGAGAAGGCGCACCCCGAGGTGCTGAACGTGCTGTTGCAGCTTCTGGACGACGGCCGCCTCACCGATGGCCAGGGCCGCACCGTGGACTTCAAGAACACGCTCGTCATCATGACGAGCAACCTGGGCTCGGACGCCATCCTCGAGTTCGGCGAGAGCGACCGCGCCGAGATGGAGGCGATGGTGCAGCGCGCCATCCGCCAGCACTTCCGGCCGGAGTTCCTGAACCGGCTCGACGAAACGGTGATCTTCCAGCAGCTCACTCGCGAGCAGATCCGCCACATCGTGGAGCTGCACGCCGAATCCCTGCGCAAGCTGCTGCATGAGCGCGGGATCACCCTCGTTCTCGGCGAAGCCGCGCGCGAGGTACTGGCGGACGAGGGCTACGACCCGCACTACGGCGCGCGGCCGCTCAAGCGCACAC
>CAZADU010000708.1:0-5610 GCA_964483945.1 uncultured bacterium | reverse complement strand
CCCTGCCGCGCCCACAGCGTGTCGAGGACGAGCCGCGACTGATCGAAGTGCAGGTCCGCGCCAAGACCCTCGATGACCTCGCTTCGATTGATGGGGCGCACCACGCCGTCGCGCACGCGGCCGCGACCGGTGATGCGCGGTGAGCGCACGGTGCCGCCGATCTCGGCCTCCAGCTCGAACCTGCCGCGTGCCGATTGCACCTGCGGCACGATGAGCGGCAGCACCTGGAGATCCCCGGCGGGGATATCCACGCGCCCCTCCATCGGCTCGTCCGGCACCGACGGCAGCCGGCCGAGTGCGAGGTCCAGCGGCAGCGACAGCCTCGCGGTGGACTCCGTGTTCTGCTTGCGAGCGCGCAAGTCCCGGGCCTCGAGACGGCCGTCGGCATAGTGCGCCCGCAACTCCACGCGTTCGGCGCGGATCTCACGCCAGCCGAACTGGTCGGCCCGCGCCTGCACGTCGATCACCGGGTATGCCGGCCGGCCCGAGAGCGTCGCGGTGCCGAACACCGAACCGTTCCAGCCGCGAGCGCTCGGCATGACCGCCGCGAAGGGCGCGACCGGGAAAGCGGAGGCCACGGCGTGCCCGCGCCACTCGGCCGCGTCCTGGAGCCAGCGCACGAGTGCCGTGGGCGAGAGCGAGTCGGGGAACGGCGCGCTCGCGCGCTCCACCGCCCCGGAGGCGCGCAACGTGCCGCCGGCCAGTTCGAAGCGACCATCCTCGAGCTCCAGCCGGCGTGGCCCCCCCGAGAGCACCACCGATAACGAGTCGCCGCCATGCCCCGAGAACGTCGGTCGTCCCGCGCGACCTTCGAACCGCCAGCGAGGGTCGCCCGAACGGCCCTGAACGCGCAGCCGTAGCGCTGCGCGCCCGCCCAGGCCCCAGTCGCGCGGGTAGCCCACGCGCGACAGGTCCAGCCGGTCGGCGGTGAACTCGAAGTCGTACGGCCCGCCGGGCGAGGCCCAGCGGCCGCGCGCCTCGACGTGCGCGTCGCGGTCGTTGGCCATCAATCGCTCGAACAGCACACCGCCCGCATCGCCGGAGAGCCGCACCGGCGGCTCCGCGACAAAGTGGAACTGGTCGCTGCGTACCTCGGCCGAGTTGATCGTCATCCACCACGACGCGGGCTGCCACGCCGCCTGCCCCGTGAGCGCGATCGTGGTGTCCCCCGCCTGCGCAGTGAGCGGCAGGAATCGCACGAACTGGTCCCCCAGCGTGAGCGGGGCTGCCGCCCGGTCCACGTGCATCCCCAGGAAGAAGCCATTCTCGGCGGTCGCATGAGCGGTGAGGTCGGGCTTCGGCAACAGCCGGCCCCGCACGTCGGAAAGGGTCCACTTCGCGAAATTCGCCGAGGCCCAGCGCGTGCCGGAACCTTCGAGCGAGCCGGTCACGAACAACGCGCCCGCACGCGACTCCGCCGTGCCCTCGGCACGCTCGAGCACGCCGGTGAGCCCGGTGGCCCGCCCGTCCGGCCACTCCGCCAGGGGCAGGCCGCGAACCGTCCACGGTCCGCTCCAGCCACCCTTCGCATCGGTGCGGCCGCGCAGCGTGAAGCGGCCGCCACGCCGCACACCCACGACGCGAAACGAGTCGGGGGCGACCGCGGGGAACTCCACGCGCACGCCGGCACTGTCGGCGTGCCAGCCCAGGATATCGGACCTGGCGAGCCGCGCTTCGAGATTGCCGCTCGGCGTGGAACGCGTGTCGAGCTGGTAGCGAAACCAGCCGTTCAGGTCGCCGGCGGGCCAGCCATCCAGCTTGAGGAAGTGCCACCGCGAAGGATCCGCCCGCTCGGCGTCGGCCTCGATCGACCAGCCGGAACGCGACCAGCGCAGGCTGCCGAGCATGTCGCCGGCCTCCGAGCGGGCCGCCAGCGAGTCGAGCGCCAGATCGCGCCCGTTCCACGTCACGCGGCCGGTGCCCTCGGCGGCGAGGCCGTCCCACTCGAGCGTGGCGCTGAACCGGCCGCGCCAGTCGCGGTCGCCCTGCGCCTCGACCACGAACGAGCCTTCCCCGGGGACGTCGAACGTGCGGTTGTCGAACACCTTCGCGAGCCAGCGCCAGCGCACGCGCCCGACCGACACCGTCGCGTGCCGGACCGGGTCCCCCGAGCGCCAGCCGCCCTCGCCGCGCAATTCCAACACGGGGCTGCGCAGCTCGAGCACGCGAATGCGCACACCGAGCGAGTCCGCGATCAGGTCGGCGGCCAGCTTGTCGAGCCGGCTCTCCCACGGGCCGCGGTCCCACGCCAGCCGGTCGAGGCGCACACGCGTTCGCGCACCCACATCGGCCCACAGGTCGGCGTTCACCCCGGCGATGGTGCCGTAGGGTCTGGGTGTGGACACCGTCGCTCCGAGCACGCGCAAGTGCACCTGCACTTCGCGCGGCTTGCCTGCGCGCTTGCGGCTCGGATCCGAGCGCCACACCGGCAGGCGCAAGCTGCCGTCGGGCGCGGTGAGCCTGATCTGAGGTTGCTCCAGCGTCACGTCGATCGCGCCCGGCCGGCCGCGCACCAGCGCCCACGCCGAGTACTCCACACGCATCTCCTTCGCCTCGAGCAGCGTGACACCGTCGCGGTAGCGCACGCGCGGCTCCACGGCGCGGAAGCCGGTGAACGGGTTGCCGCGGATGTCGCGAAGCTCCAGCACCAGGTCGCTGTGATCGCGCAGCGTGCGGTTCAAGAGTAGCGACAGCTCGCGCGCCACCAACTCGGTGCGATTCATGAAGTAGAGGATCGCGCTCGCCAGTCCCAGCACCATCAGTCCGGCGAGCACGAGCAACCCCAGACGCGTGAGCTTGCTGACCGTCCAGCGAACCGGCTGCGGGACGTGCTCGACCGCCTCCTCGATCTCTTCGCGGAGGGTCTCGACCACGCCGTGGGGCTCGTGGTCTTCGTCGGGGCGCTGGCGGTCGTCGGACATGGGTCAGAAACTCGGGCCGATGGCGAACTGGTAGGCGAACGTGCGCGTCACGCCGAACACGTTCGAGGCGCGGAAGTCCGGATGCTCGCTCCAGGAGATGTCCATGCGCAGCGGGCCGAAAGGAAGCAGGAGCCGTGCCCCGACCCCGCCGCTCCATCGGATGTCGCCGGGCAGGCCTCGCTCCCCGTTCCAGGGAGCCACGAAGTCGGACGCCTTGATGTACTCCGCGCGCGGCCAGACATTCCCGACGTCCACGAAGACCTCGGCCCCGAGCGGCCCCATGAGCGGGATGCGCAGCTCGAGATTCCCGAGCAGCATGGCGAGACCGCCGTCCGGGATGATGGCGTTCTCGCCGAAGCCGCGCAACGAGTTCACACCGCCGAGGAAGAACCGGCGCTCGCGCGGGACTCGTGCGACCTGCTCGTCCTGATCTCCCGGCTGGAAGTCGCTCGGGGCATCTCCGATCGGGGTCATGACGCCGCCCGACCAGCGCGCCGCCAGGCCCCAGCCGTTCGGCCGGGGCGAATACCAGTTCGAGACCACCTGCAGCTTCTGGTAGCTGCTGGCTCCGTTCAGCGGGCCGCCCGCCAGTTCCGCCACGATCGTCTGGATCGAGCCGCGCGAGGGTGTGATGCGGTCGTTGCGCGTGTCGCGGAACAGCGACACGGCCATGCCGTTGTCCCAGTAGCGAGGCAGCACGTTCGACAGCGAATCGCGCGTCGAGTCGCTCGCGGAGAAGATCTCGTAGCGCTGGTGCACCAGCGACGTGTGCCCCGTCACACTGGCTCGGAAGATGCGCGAGAACTCCCTCAGCATGCCCGCCTCGAGGCCGCGTGCGTCGCGGATGTGGAGGAAGCGCGGGTCCCGGTCATCACTGGCCTGCTCGTAGAACGCCGACAGCTGCCCCTGCAGCCGGATACCAAAAAGCCACGGCTCGACCAGGTTGGCGCTGGCGCGTCCCTGACGCAAGCGCACCACCTGCGCGTCGGTCGAGGCATCCTGGCGCTGGCGGTCCACCGCCAGCAGGCCGTCGAGCGAGCCCAGCAACGCGTTCTGGTCGAGGTTACGGTGCCCCCACGTGCCGACGAAGCGGAACATGTCCACCGAGCCGGCGCCGATACCCACGTCCACCCATCGCGGCTTTCGTTCGGTGACGCGCAGGAGCAGGTCAAGCTTCGCGGCGGCCGTGTCGGTGAATGACGACACCTGCACCTGGCTGTAGAGGCCGGTGTCGTAGAGCCGCTCCACCGACTGCTCGATGTGCGAGCGGCGGAACACGTCGCCGGGCTTCATGAGCAATTCGCGCCGGGCGAGTGATTCCTTGAGTATCCCGCTGCCCTCGTAATCGATGCGCCCGATGGAGTAGCGCGGCCCCTCGTGCACGTCGTAGCGGATCCGCACGGCCACCGAGTCCGGCTGCCCTCGCGTCGCATGGGCCTGCGTGCCCGGCAGGAAGCCGCGGTCCTGGTAGAGCCGCGAGATGCTCAACGTGTCGATGGCGAGGAACGCTGGGTCATACGGCCGGCCGGGTTGCGCCAGCAGTGGCTTGCGGACCTCGCGGTCGAGGAACTCCGTCACTCCGCTCATCTCGACGCCATCCACCTTGGAACGCGGGCCCTCGTCGATCACGAACACCACCACCGCCGCGGATGGGTCGCGCGAAGAACGCAGCTCCCAGCGCACGCGTGCATCGAGGAACCCGTAGTGACGGTAGAGCGAGCGGATCGAGGCGGTGTCCGCGCGCAGATAGTCCATGCGCAGTGACGGCCGGTCGCGCCACGGCAGGCGCGAAGGCCGGCGGGTCTTTAAGTTCGCGGACTTGAGCTCGCGCCCACCGAGCTTGTGCATCCCCCTGAACTTCACCGTCGCGATGACGCGCAGTTCGTCGGGTAGCTCACCGCCCCCCTGGGCATGCGCCCGCCCGGGGGACAGCAACGCCAGCACCGCCAGCAGGCACGCCGCGCTAGCGGTGCGAAGGTTCAACCGTGCTGGACTCCCGTGGAGCCTGGTCGATGGCACGAAGCCTCTGGAACGGGCGCATGAGGTCCTTGGACAGGATGAACACGAACAGGGTTCCCACCAGCACCAGCCCGACCTTCTGGATGTTCATGTACGTGCGCCCGGACACCGCCTTCTTCCGCAGTCCCTCGAGGACGGCCAGCGTGATGTGCCCGCCGTCCAACAGCGGCACCGGGAGCAGGTTGAACGACATGATGGCGATGTTGATGAGCGCCATGAGATACAGCCAGCGGTCGAGGCCGCGATTCGCGGAATCGCGCGCCATCTGCCCGATGAAGATGGGACCGCCGACCGACTCACGGTAATAGGCCGGCCGAGTGATCGTCATCCACAGGCTGCCATAGACATCCACCACCATGCGGCCCGTGCCGCGAAACGCTGCCGGCACCGACTCGAGCAGCGGCAGCCGCTCCGTGTACTCCAGGCCGCGCGGTGCTTCGATGCCGATGCGCGCTCCCTGTCCGGTCTCGTCGATCTTCATCGGCGTGATCGTGAGATCGAACTCGCGCCCGTCACGCGCCAGCCGGAACAGCACCGGCTGGTCTGCGCGGCCCTGCACCTGGCGCGCGATGTCGGCGAATGATCCGACGGGCACGCCGTTCACGCTGACGACGCGGTCGCCCTCCTTCACGCCGGCCCGGTACGCGGGCATGGCCGTGCTCACCGCACC
>CAZADU010000707.1:0-3474 GCA_964483945.1 uncultured bacterium | reverse complement strand
CTGCACCCGCCGCGGCAGCGCCGTGGCCACCACACTCGGGGGTGGCTACTCCCGCCGGTTCGAAGATCTCGTGCGCATCCATGCCACGACCAGCCGGCTCGCACTTGAAGCCGCGCACGGCGGGGTGCGTTCGTGATCCGTGCGTGGCTCACCGACGAGGCAAGTGTTCGCGAAGTACCGCTCGCCGAGGCACAGGACGCCGTGCGAGCGGGCCGTGGTCACGTGTGGGTGGACCTCGAGGACGAGCTCGAACCCGCGGTGGTCGAGGCGCTGGCTCCCTTCGGCGTGCACCCGCTGGTCATCGAAGACATGGTGGTGCAGGTCAACCGCCCCAAGCTCGACGACTACGGCGACTACGTGTACGTGGTCGTGCATTCGGCGCGCTGGGACTCGTCCGATGAGCGCCCGAGCCTGCGCGAAGTGGACATCGTGGTGGGCGAGCGCTGGATCGTCACTTACCACGACGGCGCGACGCGCTCCGTCGCCGCCGCGGCGGAGACGCTGCCGCGGCGCCCGTCGCTGCTGTGCAAGAGCCCGGCGCAACTCATGCACTTCCTGTTCGACGTACTCGTGGACCACTACCTGCCGCTGGTGGACCGGCTCACCGAGGAGCTGGACCGGCTCGAGGAGGAGGTCTTCGACGATTCCTCGCAGGCCATGCACGCGCGCATCCTGCGGCTCAAGCGCGGCATCAGCGCGCTGCGCCGCATCGTGGGTCCGCAGCGCGACACCATGATGGCGCTGACGCGCGACGAGTTGCGAGCGGTGCCCGCCGAACTGCGGCCGTACCTGCGCGACGTCTACGACCGGCTCGCGCGCGTGGCCGACATGCTGGACTCGTTCCGTGACGAGACGGCCTCGGTGCTGGAGCTGTACCTGTCCGCGGTCTCGAACCGCCTGAACAACGTCATCAAGCGGCTGACGGTGATCGCCACGATCTTCCTACCGCTCACCGTGGTGACCAGCTACTACGGCATGAACTTCAACCTGCCGGAGTACAGGTGGGCGAACAGCGAGTGGTACGCGCTGGGGCTCATGGTCACCACCGCGCTCATCACCTGGGCGTACCTTCGTTTCCGCCGTTGGGACTGAAGCGGCAGCGGAGAGGGTGTGGAGCGCTCCGAAACGTCATGCGCATGTGTTGCGGGATTCATGAGAATGAAAGCGAATGCCTCGCACGGTGCAACCGGTGAAGGAATGTTGTCCCGATCTCCTGACTCGGGCATACTAGCGACATGCGCTGGCTCCGCCCTCCCAAGTGGTTTCGGGCTTCATGGAATGGCGCCGTCGTGCTGTCCGTGGCGGCCCTCGTGCTCGGGTCGGCGCTTTCCCCTCTCTGCGCCTGTCTGTGCGAGGCCGTGACGATGCCCGGGGAGGCCGAGGGCCACGCTCACCACGAAGACACGACCCCACGCGAACCCGCCGCGGGCCATTCGGACGAGACCGCAGGCTGCGACCGATTGGCCGGGACGCTCCCAAGCGCGACGACGCTGGCGGCGGCGCCCTTTGATGTGGGGCTGCAGTCAATGGTCGCCACGCGCCCGAGCGGGACGCTCTGGGATCTCTCCACGACCCTCGCCTGCTCGAGCCCGGCGCCCTGCCCGGACCGCGGGCCGCCGATCCCCCTGCCGCTTTTCGCCATCCTCCGCCTCTAGCCTTTCGCTGCCGCCGGTCCGACCTCGATTCGATGGCCGAGACCCGAGCGGCTCGTGGTGCTCAAGGCCGGTTGCTGCGCCGCAGGCGCGGTTGAGCTGGTTTGGTGCCCAACCCCCGTCCTGATTCGACTGCCGACATCTCGAGCGGCAGGGCTTCTGCCTGCCCTCGAGGAGCGGACCACCTTACTGCGAGGATTCGAACATGAAACGAATCACCCCGTTTGCCATCGCTCTCGCTCTCGCGCTCGCGCTCCCCGCGCTCCATGCCAACGCACAGCACGAGCACAACAAGCAGGCCGACCCTCAGGGAAGTGCCAAGCCCCAGACCATCACGGGCGAGGTGGTGGACACGGGCTGTTACCTCGGTCATTCGGCCCGAGGCGCGAAACACGTGGAGTGCGCCACAAAGTGCATCGCGCAGGGCATGCCCATGGGACTGCTCACCAGCAATGGCACGCTCTACCTGCTCACCTTGAACCATGACAACGCGGATCCCTACAACCAGCTGAAAGAACTGGCCGGGAAGACCGTCAGCGTGACCGGCGTGGTGATGAGCCGCAGCGGGATGAAGGGCATCGACGTCTCCGAGGCGCGTCCCTCTGTCGCAGCCACGGGCAAGTAGTCCCACCTCCATCACCAGCGCGCGCGGCCGCCGCGCGCTGTCGGGGGTCGTCATTAGACTCATCTTGTCCGTCCTGTTGTTCGTGGTCACAGTCGGCTGCGTCGCGGCATGGTTCGTTTTCAGGCCCCGACTTCCGGCGGCGGAGCGCGGGCGAAGGTTGGCGGAGCGCACCGGCTGCTTCGCCTGCCATGGGCCAGGTGGCATCCGCGGGGCGCCGAATCCGGGTCGCAACGACCGCATGTTCCGACATTCGAGGGCGACGTGATGATGTACGCCAAGTCGCCGGATGAGATCCACCAGTGGATCCATGACGGCGTCACCAAGAAACGCAGGGTGAGCCGAACGTGGCAGATGCAACGAGATCTCGGGGCGCTGAAGATGCCGGCATTCAAGGGGCGAGTTTCGGAAAGACAAATGCAGGATCTCGTTGCTTATGTGATGGCGGCCTCCGGGATGCCGGCGCCGGAGGACTCGCTCGCGAGCCGGGGCATGGAACGTGCCGAAGCCCTAGGCTGCGTGGGCTGCCACGGGGCCGGCGGCCGGTTGGCCGCACCCAATCCCGGTTCGCTCAAGGGCTACGTGCCATCGTGGGACGGTGAAGACTTCCCTGAGCTCGTGACGAGCCGCCGCGAGTTCAACGAGTGGGTCGAGGACGGCGCGAGCCAGCGGTTCGAACACAACCCGCCTGCGAAATTCTTCCTCAATCGTGCCGTGCTCAAGATGCCCGCCTATCGCAAGCACCTTGCGCCCGGTGATCTCGACGCGCTGTGGGTGTACGTCCAATGGCTGCGCTCGCCTGCATCGGCGGCGACGGCTCATGCACACGGAGAATGAACGACATGCCCCGACTCCCGATGATCCCTGTCCTGCTGTTCTTGCTGGCGCTCGTGAGTTGTGGGCCCAGGACAGCGCCGCTGCGCCTGGATCCGCGGCATCCGGCGGACCCGCGCGCACCGGAAGGACCACCGCCGGCAGCATGGATCGGACTGCGCGCGGACCCCTTTGACCTGGCGGCCGCTGCCGATCAGCCCGAGGCAGGGGCTGATCGGGACTCGACCGTGCTCGAGCAAGGCATGCGGGGCTCGCCCGCGCAGCCAGGGCACGCGGCGGGATCCAAAGCCACCGCGCCACCTCCCTCCGTGCCCCCGCCCGGGACCCCCGCGGTCTCGCGAGACCCAGCGAGACCCGCCGCGGGCT
>CAZADU010000706.1:0-8866 GCA_964483945.1 uncultured bacterium | reverse complement strand
ATCTCGAGCGCGATGGCATCGCCTTCGCGCACGCGCTCCGCCGCTTCCTGCGACGCGAACGTGCGCTCGCGCTCGAGTGCGGCCAGCTCGCGCACCTGCGACTCCAGGGCGGTGCGCGTCTCGTCCAGCATCCAGCGGGCGTGATCGCGCTGCTCGATCGCGCGCGCGCGCGCCGAGTCCTCGGCGGTGCGCTGGTTCTGCACGCCCTCGACTGTCAGGCCCAGCTCGGCCATGCGGCCTGACAGCTCGCGGATCTCGGTCTCGCGGTGCAGCAGACCGCCGGCACCCTTGGCAGTGCCCGCGCGTACGCGACCCCGCTCCCACACTTCGCCATCGAGGCTCACGAACCGCAAGCCCCCGGCCGATTCCTGCGCCAGCGCCTGCGCCTTTTCGCGCGAATCCACCACGATGACCGACCCCAACAGCCGGTCGGCAAGCGCGCGGAAGCGCGCGTCACAGCGCACCAGTTCGCTGGCGCGGCCGACGATGCCCGTGCCCTTGGGCACGTCGGGCAGCGGCGTGGAACCCTGGGACGACAGGTCCACGAGCGTTGCGCGTCCGCCCTCGGGGCGGCGCAGCTTCTCGATTGCGGGCTCGATCACGCCGCGGTCCTCGACCAGCACGAACGACGCCGCCTCGCCGAGCGAGGCCTCGAGCGCGTCCAGGTACGCGGGCGGCACTTCGAGCACGTCGGCGACCACACCGACCAGCCCCGGCAGCGAGTCGCGCTCGGACAGCAGCGCCTTGCCGCCCTCGGACACGCCCTCGAAGTTGGCCTTGAGCTCGAGCAATGTGGCCAGGCGCGAATCCGCCGCAGCCGCGTCCTGGCGCAGGCGAGACAACGCCGCGTCCGTCTGCTGGATGCGGGCCTCCACCGCGCGGATGCCATCCTCGCTCGCAGCCAGTTCGCCGCGCGCCCCGGTCGTGGATTCCTCGAGCTCCTTGCGGCGCTCCTCGCCCTCGAGACCGGCGCGCTCCAGCTCGGCGACGCGCTCGAGCAGCTCGCCGCGGCGTGTCTCGGCCGCCGCGCGGCGCTCGGTGAGCGACGACTGGCGGTCGCGAATGCGCTCGCACGTGCCCTTCTTGTCGGCCTCGACCGAGAACAGGTCGAGGGACAGCTGCTTGTGCTCGGCCGCCTTGGAACGGCCCGCGCGCAGCTCCTGCTCGACGCTATCAAGCGCGGCCTCGGCCTGCTCGGACTCGGTGTGCGCGGCCTCGCGTCGCTCGCGAGTGGCGCGCAGACGCTGCTGGACTTCCTGCTCGCGAGCCTGGGTCTCCTGTAGGCGCTCGCGCATGCGCGCGGCATCCTGCGCCCCCTCTTCGGCGCGGCGCAGCAGGCCCGAGGCGCGCTCGCGCAACAGCACGACCTGATGCTCGGCGGCCACGCGGGCCTCCTCGCGGTTCTTCAGGCCGCCCTGCGCGGTGAGCAGTTCGCGCTCGAGTTCGAGCAACTCCAGCTTGCGGTCGGTGAGCGTGGCCTCGCTGCCGTCGAGTTCGGCGGTGAGCCCCTCGCGATGCGTCGCCTCCTGCTGCCACTCGTCGCGCGCCTGTGCCTCGCGCGCGCGCAGTGACTCGATGCTGCCGGCGGTGAGCGCCAGATCCAAGTCGCGCACTTCTTCGCGCAGCCGCTGGTAGCGGCGCGCCTTGCCGACCTGCCGCGCCAGCGAGCGCAGCTCGCGCTCGATCTCGAACACGATGTCGTTCAGGCGCGTGAGGTCGTCCTCGGTGGCGTCGAGCTTGCTGAGGGCTTCCTTCTTGCGCTGCTTGTACTTGGTGATGCCAGACGCCTCCTCGAACAGGAACCGACGGTGGCCAGTGTTGTCCGAGAGGATGTTGTCCACCATCGCGCGCTCGATCACCGAGTAGGCGTGGCTGCCCATGCCCGTGTCGAAGAACAGGTCGCGAATGTCGCGCAGGCGGCACGGCGTCTTGTTGAGGAAGTACTCGGACACGCCGGAGCGGAACACGCGGCGCGAGATGGTGACCTCGGAGAACTCCGTCGGCAGGATGCCGCGGTCGTTCTTGAACGTGACGTGGACCTCGGCGAGGCCCAGCGGCTTGCGCGTAGGGCAGCCGTTGAAGATGACGTCTTCCATGGAATCGCCGCGCAGCTGCTTGGCCGACTGCTCGCCCAGCACCCAGCGAATGGCGTCGGAGACGTTGGTCTTGCCGCAGCCGTTGGGGCCGATCACGCCCGTGATGCCGTCGCCGAACTGGAGTTCGGTGCGGTCACAGAACGACTTGAAGCCCTGGATCTCGAGCTTGTAGAGGAACATCCGTGCACTCCACGGGCGCGGAAGTCGGCCCCGCCGGGAACGACGGCCACGCCACGCGGAACAGGCGGGCGCCTGCGCGCAGTCGGTCCGTCCACGGCTGGACCACTCCCGAGCACCGGCCGCTGGGAGTCGTCCCGCGGGTCGATGTCCGAGGCGAGACCTCGGGTGTCTGTCCTGGCTGCGTGAGCGCTGTCTCGAATGGCAGACCGCCCCCGGGAAAGCCGCTGTACCCCCGCTGCCGGCCGGTAAGGGCCAGACACTCCTGGCCACCGGAGCCGATGGGCTCCGCGTGATGGCGGCCAAGATCGCGGGCAGCGACATCTGGGATGGGACTGCCGCCGAGCAAGGTACGGGCTCGGCGGGCCCGGGTCAACGCCGGATGCGCACGCTCATGCGATCCCCCCGCCCCAAACCGCGGCCAGACCCGCGGCGGCCAGCTCCACTTCGTCCTCCGAGAGCGTGCGCGGATCCAACCGGAACGTCCCGGCGCGAACCGTGCCGATCACCGGCGGCTCGGCCGTGCGCGCGAGCTGCTCCAGTTTGGCCGCGGAGTGCGCCGGGTGCGTCACCGCCACCACCGGGCCCGGCAACTTCTGTAGTGGCAGCGAGCCGCCACCCACCTCGCCTTCGCCCTTGGCGATGGCCGTCTCGAGCGCCGGTACGCGCTCGCGGAGTGCCGCCGCGAGCCTTTCGGCTCTAGCGCGAAGGGCTTCGGGCGTTGCGGCGAGCATGGCGAGCGTGGGCAACTCGGTGCGCGCGCGTACCGGGTCGGCATGCAGCGCGAGCGACGCTTCGAGGGCTGCCAGTGCGAGCTTGTCGGCGCGCAGCGCGCGCGCGAGCGGGTGCTTGCGTGCGGCGGCCACGAGCTTACGCTCGCCCAGCACGAGGCCCGCCTGTGCCCCGCCCAGCAGCTTGTCGCCCGAACACGTCACCACGCTCGCCCCCGCGGCGAGACTCTCGCCCACGGTGGGTTCGTGCTCCAGCCCGAACGTCGAGAAGTCCACGAGCGCGCCGCTGCCCAGGTCCTCGACCAGCGGGATGCGATGGCGCTTCGCGAGTGCGGCCAGTTCCGCCAGCTCGGGTTGGCGCACGAACCCTTGCATGCGGAAGTTGCTGCGGTGCACGCGCAGGATCGCACCCACCTCGCGGCCATGGCGCGCGAGTGCGCGCTCGTAGTCGCGCAGGTGCGTGCGGTTCGTGGCCCCGACCTCGACCAGCTCGCAACCGCTCATCTCCATGATCTCGGGCACGCGAAACGAGCCGCCGATCTCGACCAGCTCGCCGCGCGAGACCACCACCTTGCGCCCCGCCGCGACCGCCGCGAGCACCAGCAGGATAGCGGCCGCGCCGTTGTTCACCACACACGCCGCCTCCGCACCCGTGAGCCGCGTAAGCCAGCGCTCGCATCCCAGGCCGCGGTCGCCGCGCTTGCCCTGGGCGAGGTCGTACTCGAGCGACGAATAGCCCGCCGCGACCTGGGCGACGGCTTCGCGTGCGGCCGGGGCCAGCGGCGCACGACCCAGGTTCGTGTGCAGCACGATGCCGGTGGCATTGAGCACGCGCCGCAACACCGGTACCACCGCCGCCCGCGCCCGCACCGCGGCACGCGTCGCGAGTGCTTCCGCCCCAGGCGGCCCGCCGGCACGAGCGAGCTTCAGGGCCGCGCGCGCCTCGGCGAGGGTTTCGCGCACCGCGCCCACCACCACCGCGCGCGGCAGCTCGCGCGATGCCGAGGCCAGCGCCTGATGCGCCAGCAGCTTCTCGACCGAGGGGAGCGAGCGAAGCGCGGAGATGACCATGCGGGCAAAGCTAGCCCAGAGGTGCTGGGCCCCGCCACCTCGCTCCGAGCAGCACGGTGCTCAGAGATCCTCGGGCCTCAACCCGGTCCATTTGGCGATTCGGGCCAGCATGACCGGCCCGATCTCCTCACTCGAGTGGAACGCGAACACGAGGTTCGCCCATCCGGGCCTCGAAAGCACGCGGTGTGAACCTCGGCTGCGCTCGACCCCTCCATCCGATCCTGAGGAGTGCGGCGAGAACTCGTCGTGCGGGGGCGCTCCCCCACCGCATCAGGCGGCGGCGAAGGTCACGCCGGCGAGGTCGGGGGCTTCCTCACCGTGGTCCAGCCTATCCGCCACGTTGCGCAGTGCAAGCGCTTTGGCCTTCGCGGTCGCCGAATCTGGCGTGGCCCCATATACCAATACACCGGGCAGCTCCGGGACCTCGGCGATCCACCGACCGTCCTGCTCGCGTGCCAACTGGATGGAGAAACGCATCATCCTTCCTCCTCGGGGCGGTGAATGACAATCATAGCCCGGGAGCGCTGCACAGGGAACTTCGATTCGCCGCTCGAGGCGCCGCCAGGCTGCCGGGTCAGCCACCCAGGTAGGCGGCCTGGACCTCGGGGTTGGCGGCCAGCCGGGAGGCCTCGTCCTCGAGCACGACGCGACCGGTCTCGAGCACGTAGCCGCGTTTGGCGATGGACAGCGCCATGTGCGCGTTCTGCTCCACCAGCAACACGGTGACGCCACGGCGGTTGATCTCGCCGATGGTCTTGAAGCTGTCGCGTACCAGCAATGGCGCGATGCCGAGCGAGGGCTCGTCCAGCAGCAGCACGCGCGGCCGGCTCATGAGTGCGCGGCCCATGGCCAGCATCTGCTGCTCGCCGCCCGAGAGCGTGCCCGAGAGCTGCTTGCGCCGCTCGAGCAGGCGCGGGAACAGGCGGTAGACGTCGGCCCGGTCGGCCTTGATGCCGTCGCGATCCTTGCGGCGGTAAGCCCCCAGCTCGAGGTTGTCCTCCACGGACAGGTTCGCGAACACCATGCGACCCTCGGGACTCTGCGACAGCCCCAGTGCGACGATCTCGTGCGCAGGCAGCTTGCTGATGTCCTTGCCCTCGAACTCGATGCGCCCGGCCCGCGAGGGCACCAGCCCCGAGATGGTGCGCAGCAGCGTGGTCTTGCCCGCGCCGTTCGCCCCGATCAGCGTGACGATCTCGCCGGCCTCGACGTGCACGCTGACGCCCTTCAACGCATGCACGGCGCCGTAGTAGACGTCGAGTCCTTCCACCTTCAACTGGCTCACGCGGGCACCTCTTCGCCCAGGTAGGCCTCGATGACCCTCGGGTTGGCGCGGATCTCGGCCGGCGTGCCCTCGGCGATCTTGAGCCCGTAGTCGAGCACGGCGATGCGCTCGCAGATGCCCATGACCACCTTCATGTCGTGCTCGATCAAGAGGATGGTGAGTCCGAAGCGGCTGCGGATGTCCTGGATCAGCCGCATCAGGTCCTCGCTCTCCTGGGGATTCAGGCCGGCGGCGGGTTCGTCGAGCAGCAGCAGCCGCGGCTTGCCGGCGAGCGCGCGCGCGATCTCGAGCCGTCGCTGCTGCCCGTAGGCGAGGCTGGTGGCCGGCTGGTCCGCGTGCGCCGCCAGCCCGAGCACCTCGAGCATGTCCATGGCCTGCCGTTTGAGTGCGGCCTCGTCGCGCTCGAACCCGGCGGTGCGCAGCAGTGCTGCGGCGAGCCCGGCCTTGCGGTGCGGGTGCGCGGCCACGCAGACATTGTCGAGGCAGGTCAGCCGTGAGAACAACCGGATGTTCTGAAACGTGCGCGTGATGCCGCCGCAGGCGATGCGGTTGGACTTGAGCCCGCTGATAGTGCGGCCCTCGAACGTGACGCGCCCCAGCGTGGGCGCGTAGACACCGGTGATCACGTTGAACACGGTGGTCTTGCCAGCGCCGTTGGGACCGATCAGGCCGACCATCTCACCCTGCGCGATGGTGAGGTCGAGGTCGCACACGGCCTTCAGGCCGCCGAACTGCATGGTGATGTGGTCCAGGTGCAGGAGCGCCTGCAGCTTGGCACCCGAGGCCTCGCTCACACGGCCCCCTTTGGCGCACCGCGGCGGCGGAACAGTCCGCCCAGCGACAGTTCGCGTGTGCCCATCAGGCCCTGCGGGCGAGTGATCATGAGCACGATCAGCATGAGCGCGTAGATCACCATGCGGAAGTCCTTCACCGGGCGCAGGACCTCGGGCAGCAGCGTCAGCACGATGGCCGCCAGCACCGAGCCCGTGATCGAGCCCATGCCGCCCAGCACGACCATGGCAATGATCTCGATGCTCTTCAAGAACGTGAACGAACTGGGGTTCAAGTAGCTCAGGAAGTGCGCGAACAGCCCGCCTGAGACACCGGCGAAGAACGCGCCCAGCACGAACGCCAGCACCTTGTAGCGCGTTGTGTCCACGCCCAGAGCCTCGGCCGCCACCTCGTCGTCGCGGATGGCGAACAGCGCTCGCCCGTGCGTGCTGTGCGCGAGCCGGCCCGCCACCACCACCACCACCACGACCGAGCCGTAGACCCAGAAAAAATTTGCATACGCGGGAATGCCCGGCAGGCCGCGCGCGCCACCGATGGCGTCGATATTCAGGAGCAGCACGCGGATGATCTCGCCAAAACCGAGCGTGACGATGGCAAGGTAATCACCGCGCAGCCGCAGGCTCGGCAGCCCCACCAACCAGCCCGAAACGGCCGCCAAAAGGCCGCCTGCCACCAGCGCCAGCAACAGTGCGACGCCCTGGGCGACCGGCACGGGCAGCAGTGCGAGTGAGGCGACCAGCGGCTGGCCCAGCTTGAACGTGAACATCGCCGAGGTGTAGGCACCCACCGCCATGAACCCGGCATGCCCGATGGAGAACTGGCCGGTGAAGCCGTTCACCAGGTTCAATGAGACGGCCAGCACGATGTTGATGCCGATCAACATCAACACTTGGAAGTGGTACGGGTTGGTCACACGCGGCAGCAGCACGTTGAGTGCGACGAGCGCCAGCAGGATGAACAGCAGGCCAGCGAAGCGCTTCATCAGACCTTCTCCGTCACGGACTTGCCGAAGATGCCGGCCGGGCGTACGAGCAGGATCACGATGAGCAGCACGAACGCGATGGCGTCTCGATATGTGGGCGACAGGTAGCCGGTCACCAGCACCTCGGCCACACCCATGATGAGCCCGCCCACCACCGCACCCGGGATGTTGCCGATGCCGCCCAGCACCGCGGCCACGAATGCCTTCAAGCCCGGGAGGATGCCCATGTAGGGCTCGATCTTCGGCGACTGCAGGGCGACCAGCACCCCGGCCGCCGCGGCCAGCGCCGAGCCGATCATGAACGTGAACGTGATGATGCGGTCCACGGAGATGCCCATGAGCGAGGCCGCCATGTGGTTGTGTGACACCGCTTGCATGGCCTTGCCCACCTTGGTGTGCAGCACCAGTCCGCGCAGCGCCAGCATGAGCAAGAACGACACCACGATCACGATGAGTTGCTGGTTGCTGATCGTCACGCCGAGCCCGAGCGGGATGTTATGCTGTGTCACGATCTGCGGGAAGAACCGCGGGCTCGCGCCGAACACGAGCACGCCGCCGTTTTCGAGCAGCAGCGACACGCCGATGGCGGTGATGAGTGCGGAGAGCCGCGGCGACTTACGCACCGGCTTGTAGGCCAGCCGCTCGATGACCATGCCGATGAGCGCGGACAGCAGCATGCTCGTGAGCAGCACGAGCAGCGCCTTGAACGGGTTCGGGTTCTCGCCGGCGTTGAACCAGCGCGACGCGTAGAGCCCGATGAATGCACCCAGCATGTAGATGTCGCCGTGCGCAAAGTTGATGAGTCGCAGGATGCCGTAAACCATCGTGTAGCCCAGTGCGATCAGGGCGTACACGCTGCCCCACGTGATCCCGTTCACCATCTGCTGCAGGAACTCGCTCATGCGTGGCGACGGGCCGCGGGGGTTCGCCCCGCGGCCCGTCCGGCCCTCTCGGCTGTCAGGGGTTGATGGAGGTGTTGAACACCTTCTTGCCGCCCTTGATCTCGATCACCACCGCCGGCTTGGTCGCGTTGCGGTTGGCGTCGAGCGTGATCACACCGGTCACGCCCGCGTACCCGGAGGTCGCGGCGATGAGCGCGGCCAGTTTCTCCTGCGCCGCCTTGCGCTCCGGTGTGCCGGCCTTGGACGCCGCTAGCGCTTTGAACCCCTCGGCGTCGTCGTAGGCGAGCCGTTCGAGGCAGCCGAACAGCACGTTGGCCGCGTCGTAGGCGAGGCCGCCTATGGCGTCGGGATCCTTGCCGAACTTGTCGCGGTAGTTCTTGAGGAACTCCTGCAGCTTGGGATCGGGATTGTCCACCGCGAAGTGGTTCGAGTAGTAGGCCCCGTTCAGTGCCTCGCCGCCGATCTCGATGAGCTGCTCACTCTCCCAGCCATCGCCGCCCAGCAGCGGGCAGGTGAGCCCCAGTTCGCGCGCCTTGCGCGCGATCAGCCCGACCTCGGTGTAGTAGCCGGGGATGAAGATGGCCTCGGGCTTCTTCGCTTTGATGGCGGTGAGTTGCGCACTGAAGTCCTGGTCGCCGGCCGAGTAGGCCTGCTCGGTCGCGATCGAACCGCCTGCGGCCGTGAACGACTCGGTGAAGTACTGCGACAGTCCCACCGAGTAGTCGCTCTTCACGTCCTTCAAGATGGCGACCTTCTTCAGGCTCAGGTTCTCCGAGGCGAACTTGGCCATCACCGTGCCCTGGAATGGGTCGATGAAGCACATGCGCGAG
>CAZADU010000705.1:0-3144 GCA_964483945.1 uncultured bacterium | reverse complement strand
CGGCGTGCGCGAGCGCCGCAGCGACTTCACCGAGTGCTGAGCGCGACTCGCATGCTTGCAGATGTAGCGCGCGGTGCGTGGTGCTCGCCGGCCAGGTGGCGAGGACCTTCTCTTCCAGTCGCGCTGCCTCGCGCCAGTCCTCCACCCGTCCGTTCTCACGTCCGGCGAGGTGGTACTGCCATGCCACTTCGAGCGAGGCTGCACGCGCGAACGCATCACCGGCCCCGCGCAGCGAGTCCGCCGCCTGCGCCGACATCCAGGCGCTGCCGGGCTCGAACCGAGCGGCGTTCGCGATCAGCGACGCACGGCGCTCGGCCGGACGCTGCCAGCGACGATACGTCTCGTCCATGCGCTGGGCGGCTTCGAGTGCTTCGGGCACGAGCGGGTAGCGCTCCATCAGCAGCTGGTCCGACGCCACCGCCTGGCCGTACAGCGTGTACTTGCGGAAGTGCTGGCCCATCGCACGCAGCAGCTTCAGTTCATAGTGGCGCGGACCGGCCCGGTCGAAGTGCGCGGCGAACGCCTCGGCGCCGCCCGCGCGGGCCAGCGTGTGGACGAACAGCACCTCGGCGTCGTCATCGAGGCGGATGCGCGGGTCCACCCGGCCGGCGCCGTAGAGGTCGAGCACTTCGCCGAACGCGGTGGCGGCTTGCGCGAAGTGGTCCTCGTGGAACTCGGTCCAGCCGAGCTTGTACAGGGCGATCGCGCGCAGCGTGGTGTCGGCGCCCTCCACCGCGGAGCGGTAGAGCGGTGAAGCTGCAGAGAAACGCTGCTCGTCGAAGGCCTCGTCGGCGAGCCGCAGCCACGATTCCTGCGCGAGCGGCGAGCCCGGGTGGGACTCCACGAGCTCGCGGAAGTGGCGTGTCGAGCCGGCCTCGCCGCGCTCGGCGAGCAGCGTGCCGAGGCCGAACAGGACCGCGTCGCGGTGAGCGAAGTTCGGATCTTCGAGCAGGATGGCGCGATGGAGTGCGATGGCGGGGGCTGTCTCGAGCACGGGTACTGCGCCCGACGGCGACTGGAGGTACTGCTCCATGCGGCCCCGGAACACCACACGCGCGCGCTGCTCGAGCAGGTCGGCGAGCCGGTAGCGCGCGTCTGCGCGGCCCGCCGCCGCCGGGTGGTTCGCCAGATAGCTCTGGAGTCGTGCGATGCCTTCGTTGCGCCAGCCCGCGGCCTCGAGCGTCTCGCGCATCCCCGACGAATCGGCGGCGGTCGCGTCGACCGCCCGGTCGAGGCTCGCCGCCATCGCCCAAGCGGAGGCCGCGAGCCCGTAGTCGATGGTCTCGCGTTCACGCTGGATCGCCGCGAGCGTGCGCTGCACTGCGCGCCGCGCGACGGCATCGCGCGTGCGGACGAGTGAGACACGCAGCGAGTCGGCCTCGCGTCCGAGCATGGCGGCCCGGGCCTCGAGCGTGCGCGCGCGCGCGGCACGGCTGGCCACGGACAGACTGGAGTCCAGCGACAACGCCAGACGCTTCGCCCACGCGAGCGAGGCGGCGGCCTCGGCGTCCTGACGGGCGATGCGATCCAGCGTGCCGGGTCGCCAGGCGAGTTCGTATGAACGCGCGATCATGTCGGGAGCCTCGGCCGCGACCCGCGCCGCGATGGCCGCCACGACGCGCGCCATCTCGCGCTCGGTCGCCACGGCGGAGTCGGGGCCGGCGACTCCCGACGGCGTGCGCCGCAACGAGGGACCCTTCACCCAGAAATGGTCCAGGCCAGCGGCCCAGCGTTCGTTCGCCTCGCACTGTTCAAGTGTGGCGGCCGCCCGCTGCACGACGCGCCGCGTCGCGGCGTCACGGATGCCGCGCAACTGTGCGTCGAGCGCGTCGAGTACGCGGTGCAGTTGGCCCAGTCGCGCGAGTCGCGATTCGATCCGTGCCCGCTCGCGCGACAGCGAGTCCTGACCAGTCCCCAGGTAGCGCCGCAACTCGGCGAGCCGCTCGCGCTCGATGCGCGCGTCGTCGGCAGCCCGTGCCGCCGCCGCGCCAGCCTTGCCGGCGACCGCCTCGGCCGCCGCGATCGCGCTCCACTCAGCGGGCGCGGGAGCCAGCACGGACGGCGCGCGAGTGGAGCGCTGCGGACGGTCAAACGCTTCGCCGACCTGACCCGCGCCCTTGCTGGCGTCGGCGCGCGAACGTCCCAGGGCCAGCGCACCCTCGAGGGCGCGTCGCGCGGGGACGGGTGCGGCGCCGGACAGTGCAGGATCGTCCTCCCACGCGACGACCAGCGAGTCGAGCGAGGTCCGGGCGGCGAGCGCGCGAAGTGCGTCGCGCTCCGCGTTCCAGTCGGCGTCGATCGCGTTCCAGCTGTCGAGGGCCGCGTTCACATCGCCACGGCGCAGAGCGTCGTCGGCGAGCAGGGCCGCGACCTCGCGTCGGGCGGTGTAGGAGGAATCGCCGGCGAGCAACGAGCGCAGGTCGTGCGCCGCACGCTCGCGATTCCCGGTCTCCCATTCGAGCCGGGCCGCGAGGTCGCGCGCGGCCGTGGTGTGCGCGCTGGCTTCCGGCACGCGGCCCAGCTCGCCACGCGCGTCCTCACCCGCGGCGATGCGGTCCGCCGCGGCGCGGAATCGCTCGGCGCCTTCGGCGTCCGCCTGCAAGCGAGGCGCCCCGCCGTTGCGCAGCGCCGCCGTGGCGTCCGCGGCCGGATCGAGCAGGGAGCGCTCGTGGGTTAGGGATCGCGTGAAATCGGTCTGGCGCGGCCATGCGGCGACTTGTCCGGCCAGCCGCTCGAACCGTGAGCGGTCGCCCAGTCTTAGCCACGCCTGGGCGAGCAGGAACGCGGCGCGGTCGGAGCCCTCGAATGAGGGCTGCGTCGAGAACTCGATCCGCTCCAACTCGCGCACGACGTCGAGCGGTCGTTCCAGTCGCCAGGCCGCCTGCGCGCGCTCGAGCCGCACGGATCCCACGGAGGCGGAGTCACCGGCCACCGGCCGCGGTGCGTCGAGCGGCGCACCCGCAGCAGGCGCCGCCAACAGGCACCCGGCAGCGAGCCACGCGAAGGCTCCCGCAATGCCGGGCACGCGCAGGTGGGCACCTCGAGGGGTGCGCGTATGCGGAGAGAGGGTGTGCAAGAGGTCAGGGCATCCGGTCGTCGAGGACCCACGCGGTCACGGCCACGCTTGCGGCATCGCCCGCCGCC
>CAZADU010000704.1:0-3161 GCA_964483945.1 uncultured bacterium | reverse complement strand
GTGGACGATGTACTCACCACGGGCGCGACGCTCAGCGAGTGCCTGGCCGCGCTTCGAGCGGCGGGTGCCTCCACTCGCGGTGCCGTGCTCGCCTGGGCGCCATAGCCGTCGCCGGCGGGGCGAGTCGACTTCTGGGCGTGTCAGCGTGCCCAGTGGCGGCCCGGCTCGGCCGCGCCCCAGAGGTGCGGCGAGCAGGGGGTGACTGCTAGAGTCCCGGGCCCGTCCGCCGCTCGCCTCGCCGCCATGGAGTCCGCTTGTCCCACCTGCATATCCCCGACGGCATCCTTCCGCCCGTCTTCTGGGTGAGCGGACTGCTGCTCACCGCGCTGCTCTTGTTCTGGAGCACTTCAGTCGCGCGCCAGGCGGGGCCGCGCGAACTGGCGTTCCAGAGTTCGCTCGGCGGCATCATGCTGGCCGTCATGGCCCTGCCGGTGCCGATCACCGCGTTCGACTACTGCATGACGCTCGCCGGGCCAGTGGGGGTGCTGCTGGGCGCCGGGGCCGCATTCCAGGTGAGCTTCGTGGTCACGATCATCCTGGCGCTGCTGGGGCAGGGCGGCTTCACCGTCGTGGGGCTCAACGCGCTCGTGCTGGGCGTTGGGGCGATGGCGGCGCGGCCGATCTACCTGGGGCTCGCCGGCCGACTCGGGGCCGCGCGCGCCATGGCCGTGGCCACGGCGCTGTCGCAGCTGCTGTCCACCGTGATCTGGTCCGCCGTGCTCGTGGGCTCGGTCCAGCTCACGCCCGCCGCGGCGGGTGAGCACGCGGTGGCGGAATCGCTGGTGCGAATCTGGCATCGAACGGGCGCGGCGATCGTCATCCCGATGCTGGCGGTGGCGGTCGCACTGGAATCCCTGCTCGGGTATGGTCTCGGGCACTTCCTGGCCCGCGTGCGTCCCGACCTCCTGCCCGTCACCGGCCGGCCGCGTCCCGCTCCCGACCGCCCCGCGGCGCCGCCCGCCGCGAGCTGACGCCCTCAGTCCCCCGGCCCTTCCGCTCATGATCAACACCTTCGCGCAGATCGACTACCTCGCCAGTGCCGGCCGCTCGGTCTGGCATCGCGCGAGCGCATTCGCGAAGCTGCTGCTCACCGGCTGGTTCGTCACGCTCGCGGTGGTCACACCGTCGTGGGGTGTGCTGGTCGCACTGCTCGCCACGGCGTTGGCGCTGTGCTTCTCGGCGCGCGTGCCACACCGGCTGATGCTGGCGGCGGCGTCCACACCGCTGATGTTCTCGCTCATCTTCGTGTTCGCGCACCTGCAAGCCGACTGGGACGAGCCGCTCATCCTGATCGCCCGCCCGATGGTGGCGAGCCTCACCGCGGTGTGGCTGGTGAGCACGACACCGTACCCGGACCTGTTCGCCCCGCTGTCCCGCCTCATGCCACGCGGCGTGGGGGACAGCCTGTTCCTCACGTACCGCGCCGTGTTCGCGCTGCTCGCTCGCGTCGAGCGCATGTGGTCGGCGCTTCGCCTGCGCGGTGCGATGCAGCGTCCGATCCGCCAGCGCTTCGGGCTGCTCGGCGAAGCCGTCGGCACGGTGGTGTTGTCGAGTTTCGACCGCAGCCAGCGACTCTACCAGGCCATGCAGCTGCGCGGTCACTCGGGCCGGATCTGCGGATGCCGCCACTACCTCGAGTTCACGCCCGAGGACTTCTGGGTTCTCGTCACCGCCGTGTGGGCCCTCGGCGCCGTCGGCGTGCTCGGCCACCTACGCCCGGAGTGATGCCCTTGCACGATCCCCTGCACAATGTCGATCCGATCGTCCGGGTGTCGTGCGTGCGCCATACCTACCCGGACAAGACGAGTGTTCATCTGTGCGGCCTCGACTTCGTCGTCGAGCCCGGGCAGCGCGTGGTCGTGCTGGGTCCGAATGGCTGCGGCAAGAGCACGCTGCTCTATCACATCCTCGGGCTGCTCTCGCCCGAGGAGGGCGACGTGAGCGTGTTCGGCGTGGACCCGGCGCGGCAGTTCTCGAAGATCCGCGAGCGCGTCGGGGTATTGCTGCAGAACGCCGACGAACAGATCATCGCGCCCACGGTGTGGGACGACGTCTCGTTCAGTCCGCGCAACTACGGCTACACCGAGGCCGAGGTGGAGCACAAGGTGAACTACGCGCTCCGCCGCATGGGCATCGAGCACCTGCGCCACAAAGTCTGCCACTACCTTTCGGGCGGCGAGAAGCGCAAGGTCGCGCTGGCGGGCGCGCTCGTGCTGGAGCCCGAGCTGCTGGTGTTGGACGAACCGTTCGAGGGCCTCGACCCGTCTTCGAGGAGCGAGATGCTCGAACTTCTGAACGCGCTCAACCGCGAGCACGGTGTGACCTTCGTGGTCGCCACGCACGACGTGCAGCTGGTCGCACCGCTGGCCGACAAGGTGTACGTCTTGAAGCGCGGTGGCGAGATCGTGGCGCAGGGTGCTCCCGCCGACATCTTCCAGGAGCCGGACCTGCTGCGGAACTCTAACATCGAGCCGCCGGTGCTGGCCGAGCTGTTCCAGCGCCTCGAACGCGCTGGGCACGCGCTCGGTCGGCCACAGAGCCCCGAGGACGCGGCCGCGCGCCTGTTGCGCTGGATGACCGAGGAACGTGATCGCGCCGCGGGTGCGGTCGCCACGGCGTTGCGTGACGAGCACGGCAGTCGTCCGGCCACCCCGAGTGGCGCACCCGTGCTGCCTGGCACGTCCCGCCCGGGCGACGGCGGCCGGCCGTGACCCGGCCATGACCGAAGACCTGTTCGGCGACACGCCCGTGCCGGGCGGGTTGGCAGGGGAGCCGGGGCTCGACGCCCCGCTCGCAGACCGCATGCGTCCGCGCAGTTTCGAGGAGTTGGTCGGGCAGGAGCCGCTGCTCGCCGAGGGCAGTCCGGTCGCGCTCATGCGCGACGGCCGTCACCTCTCGAGCGTCGTGCTGTGGGGCCCGCCCGGAACCGGCAAGACCACGCTCGCCCGGCTCATCGCGCGCACCGCTCGTGTGCCGTTCGTGCAGCTCTCGGCGGTGCTGTCGGGTGTGAAGGAAGGGAAGGAGGTGCTCGAGCGCGCCCCGCAGCACCGGCGCCGCAACGGGCAGCCCACGATCCTGTTCGTGGACGAGATCCACCGCTTCAACAAGGCGCAGCAGGACGCATTCCTCGCGCATGTCGAGCGCGGCGACATCGTGTTCAT
>CAZADU010000703.1:0-2350 GCA_964483945.1 uncultured bacterium | reverse complement strand
AGAAGGTCGGCACGGCCTCCTATGAGGAGGACGGTGCCAAGGCGTTGTGGTGGCCGAGCAGCATGGATGGCTCGATGGGCTTGGTGTTCAAGTTCGGCGGCGAATAAGGTACCCGTAGTGCATGGCAAAGCGGCCCGCGCTTCAGTGCGCGGGCCGCTTTGCCATGAGCTGTCGAGCGTGCGCCTCGAGCCCGGTGACGACTCACGCGACGGCTACCGCGTCTTCTCCCGGATCTCTCGCCCGACGCGCTCGAGGAACGCGGGCAACGCCATCGCACCCAGGTCACCCTCGCCCTTGCGGCGCACGGACACGGTGCCGGCTTCGGCGTCGCGCGGGCCCACGACGAGCATGTACGGGATCTTCTGCATCTCCGCGTCGCGGATCTTCGCACCCAGCTTGTCGTCGCGCAGGTCGGCCTCGCAGCGCACGCCGGCCTCCTTGAGTGCGGTGAGCGTGGCGTTGGCGTAATCGTGTGCCTTGGCGTTCACCGGGATCACGATGGCCTGAACGGGTGCGACCCACACCGGGAATTCCGCGCCGGTGTGCTCGATGTAGATGCCCACGAAGCGCTCGAGCGAACCATAGAGCGCACGGTGCAGCATGATGACCTCGTGGTCCTTGCCGTCGCTGCCCGTGTAGTACACGCCGAAGCGCTTGGGCAGATTGAGGTCCACCTGCACGGTGCCGCACTGCCACTCGCGGCCGAGCGCGTCCTTGAGCTTGATGTCGATCTTGGGCGCGTAGAACGCACCGCCGCCCTCGTCCACTTCGTATTCCATGCCGCGGGCCTCGAGCGCGCTGTGCAGTGCGTTCGTGGCGAACTCCCACTCTTCATCGGAACCCAGGTACTTGTCGACGGGCTTGGTCGCGAGATAGCAGCGGTACTCATAACCAAAAGTCGTGATCAGGTGATGGTGCAGGTCCAACACGCCCTGGACCTCGGCTTGCAGCTGGTCCGGTGTACAAAAGATGTGCGAGTCGTCCTGGGTGAAGCCGCGCACGCGCTCCATGCCGTGCAGCACGCCTGAGCGCTCGTAGCGGTAGACGGTGCCCAGTTCGGCGTAGCGTACTGGCAGCTCGCGGTAGCTGTGCTTGCGTGCGTGGTAGATCATGATGTGGCCCGGGCAGTTCATGGGCTTGGCGCGGTAGGCCTGCTCGTCGATGACCATGGGGGCGTACATGATGTCGGCGTAGTTCTGAAGATGCCCCGAGATCTCGTAGAGCTTTTCGCTCGCGATGTGCGGGGTGTAGACGAACTGGTAGCCCGCCTTGTAGTGCTCTTCCTTCCAGAAATTCTCCAAGACGTGCCGCACGATGCCCAGCTTGGGGTGCCACAGCACCAGGCCGGGCCCGATCTCCTCCTGGATCGAGAACAGGTCCAGTTCGCGCCCGAGGCGGCGGTGGTCGCGCTTGAGCGACTCCTCGATGCGCTTCAGGTGCTCGTCCAGTTCGGCCTGGCTCGCGAACGCGGTGCCGTAGATGCGCTGGAGCATCTCGTTCTTCTCGCTGCCCAGCCAGTAGGCGCCCGCAAAATGCGTGAGCTTGAATGCCTTGAGCTCGCCGGTGCTGCGCACGTGCGGGCCGCGGCACAGGTCGAGGAACGCACCATTCTTGTAAGTGGTGACCTTGGCGCCCTCGGGGATGTGCGACAGGAAGTGCAGCTTGTACTTCTCCCCCGCCTGCTCCCAGTGCGCGCGAGCCTCGTCGCGGGTCATCTCGCCGGCTTCGAACGGCTGGTCGGCGGCGACCACCTCGCGCATACGCGCCTCGATGCGTTCGAGGTCCTCGGGAGTGAACGGCGTGGTCTTGGCGAAGTCGTAGTAGAAGCCGCCGTCGACGGGCGGGCCGCCGGCCACCTTCACGTCGGGGAACAGCTCCGTCACCGCCGTGGCGAGCACGTGCGCCGCCGAATGGCGCAGGCGATAGAGCGCCTCCCCGCCGGGATAAGCGGAGAGATCGGGACCAGAGGTGGTCTTGACGGAGGCGGACATGGCGGGAGTGCCTTCCCTGAAGTCGTGTGCATGAACCCAGCGTCGCGGCGCCGGCCGGAGACACGAACGGGGCGGCGTGGCGGCCCTGCCGCACGTGCGCGCCCCTCGTAAGATGGTGGGCGATACTGGACTTGAACCAGTGACCCCTTGCTTGTCGAGCAAGTGCTCTACCAACTGAGCTAATCGCCCGCGAGCCGCGGAGTTAAGCGTACGAAGCAAGGTGCAGTCAAGCCCAAGCGGGTCTTCCGACGCGCGAAGGGAGGAGCGCCGGCGCGCCCCTCCCCTCGGTTCGCAGCGATCGGCGGATCTACCGCCCGAGTCCGCCGGCCAGCTCGCCTTCGGCGACGAGATCGTCGTCC
>CAZADU010000702.1:0-3268 GCA_964483945.1 uncultured bacterium | reverse complement strand
TCCGACGACCTGTTCATGGCGAGCAGCAGCGACATGGCCCTGGCGGTGTCGTTCGCCCGCCAGCGCGGCCGACACCTGGCGTGGGGCGCCGCGGTGAAGTTCGTGCGCTCGAGCCTGCCCGACACGACCTTCGGCGAGCATGTCACCTCGTTCGGGGCCGGCCTCGACGGCTCGGTGATCTACATGCCGAATGACGCCATCACGCTGAGCGCGGTGCTGCACGACCTCACCACGACCTACATCACATGGAGCAACGGCCCGCGCGAGCAGGTGGCACCGAACCTCGTCACCGGCTCGTCGTTCCAGTTCCGCCCGGCCGAGGCGCATGCGCTGACGTGGGGCGTGGACCTGGCCTGGGACTTCGAGGGCCGCGATCTCGACAGCCAGATGCGTCTCAACTTCGTGAACGCCGACCTGCGCACGGGAATCGAGTACTGGTACCGCCACACGCTCGCCCTGCGCAGCGGGCTCAACGGCAAGGACCTCGCTTTCGGCACGGGGGTTCGTTATCGCCACTTCGGCGTGGACTACGCGGCGTCGCTCAACCGCTTCTTCGCCAAGGACGACCCGGCGTTCCCGGACGACCACAACCTCGAGACGACTCACCAGCTGTCCGCTTCGTTCTCCTGGTAGTCGGTACCGCGTCCGTCCGGACGTGACGCACGGATCCAGCCGGCCGAACCGCGCCCGCGCGCCATGCTGCTCGCCATGCTGCGTACGCGACCGCGGCTCCTCGGCCCGGGACGCGTTCGTGCACGCTCGCGTGCTTGACCGGGTGCTGCGACTGTCCCTACCGTCGCCGCGTCCCTCCGAAACCTCACGACCCCCCCGGAGTCACACATGCGCGACGTGCTGGCCCTGATCCTCTCCGGCGGTGGAGGCGAGCGCCTCGGGGTGCTGTGCGCGGAGCGCGCGGTGAGCGCTCTGCCATTCGGTGGCAAGTACCGCGTCATCGACTTCGTGCTCAGCAACTGCGCGCACTCGGGCGTGGGCCGCATCGGGGTGCTGGCGCAGCACGCGCCCGCGTCACTCAATGACCACATCGGCGCGGGCCGTGCCTGGGACCTCGACCGCCGCTCGGGCGGCGTGGTCATCCTGCAGCCCTACCAGACTCGCAGCCACGCGGGTTGGTACCGCGGCACGGCTGATGCGATCGCGCAGAACTGGGATTGGATCGAGGAGCACCGCCCCGAACGCGTGCTCGTGCTGTCGGGTGATCACGTTGTGCGCATGGACTACCGCCCACTCGTGGCGGCGCACATCGATCGCCAGGCGGCCGTCACAGTGGCGGTCACGCAGGTGCCGCCGCACGAGGCGCACCGCTTCGGCATGGTGCACGCCGAGCGCTCGGGACGCATCCGCAGCATCGAGGAGAAGCCCGCGCGCACCGACGCCGCGCTGGCCAATATGGGCATCTACCTATTCGAGACCGAGCAGCTCGCCGAGATGCTGCGTGCTCGTCCGGTGGATCTGGTGCTCGACGTGCTGCGGCCTCAGGTCGCCGCGGGGCACCGCGTCTACGCGCACGAGTTCGTGGGCTACTGGGAGGACGTGGGCACCGTGGCGTCCTATTACCGTGCCAACCTCGAGCTGGTGCGCCCGCATCCCCGCCTGGCACTGCACGACGCGCGCTGGCCGATCCTCACTCGCGATGAGGAGCGTCCGCCGGTGTGGATGGGGGACGACGCCGCGATCGAGGACAGCCTGGTCGCGAACGGCTGCCGCATCGAAGGGCGGGTGACGCGTTCGATCCTGTTCCCGGGCGTGCGGGTGGGCCCGGGCGCGGTCGTCTCGGAGTCGGTGATCATGGCCGACACGCAGCTTGCCCCAGGCGCGCGAGTGGAGATGGCCATCCTCGACAAGTACGTGCGCGTGGGCGCGGGCGCGCATCTCGGCGCTAGCGCGGCCAGCGGCGCCGGCGGCGCCAGCGGGGCCGGTGGCACCAGCATTGCCGAGCCGGGCGAGGCGCTCGACTGGCTCGCCGGCCTGACCCTGGTGGGGAAGGACACGTGGATCCCTGACGGCGGACTCGTCCGGCGCCCCAGTTCCATCGGCGTTGGCGGACGCTACGAGGACCTGCCGGGTGGCGTGCTCGACTCGGGCAGCCTCGTGCCCAACCGGCGCTGGTACGAGGAGCTGAAGTGAACACCCGCTACGCGTTCATCCTCGCCGGCGGCGTGGGCAGCCGCCTGTGCCTGCTCTCGGAGCGCCGCGCCAAACCGGCGGTGCCGTTCGGCGGCAAGTACCGGATCATCGACTTCACGCTCAGCAACTGTGTGAACTCCGGCATCTTCGACGTCGGCGTGCTGACGCAGTACCGACCCACCTCGCTCAACCAGCACATCGGCATCGGCCGCCCGTGGGACCTGGACCGCTCGCGCGGCGGCATCCAGTTGCTGCAGCCGGCGCCCGGGCTGTCCGCGAGTGACTGGTACCAGGGCACGGCTGACGCGATCTACCAGAACATCGTCCATCTGAAGCGGCGCCGGACCGACGAGGTGCTCATCCTGTCGGGGGACCATGTCTATCAGATGGACTACAACGTCCTCTACGCGTTCCATCGCCGCAACCGTGCCAGCCTCACCGTGGCCGTGACGGAGGTGCCCGAGGCCGAGGTGAGCCAGTTCGGCATCCTCGAGACCGAGCCGCCCGGCCGCGTGTTGGCGTTCAAGGAGAAGCCCAAGGGGCCGGTGCAGGGCCGGCTCGCGTCCATGGGCGTGTACCTGTTCGACCGCGAAGCGCTGATCCGCTGGCTCGTCGAGGACGCGTCCATGGCGGACTCCTCGCATGACTTCGGCAAAGACCTGCTGCCGCGGCTCGTCGCGCGCGGCGAGCCGGTCTACGCGTACCGGTTCCCGGGCTATTGGCAGGACGTGGGCACGCTCGATTCGTACTACCGCGCGAACCTCGAGTTCGTGCAGGCCGAGCCGCCGCTCGACTTGAACAACTCCGAGTGGGTGCTGCACACGCAGACCGCCGACCGGCCGCCGGTGCGCGTCGAGAGCGGCGCACGCGTGGCGCGGAGCCTGCTCGCCAACGGCTGCTCGGTGCAGGGCCAGGTGGTAAACTCGATCCTGTTCCCGGGTGTGGTGGTGGAGCGCGGCGCGGTGGTGCGCGACAGCATCGTCATGCACGACACGGTCGTCGGTGGGGGAGCGGCGCTCGATCGCGCCATCGTGGACAAGGAAGTGCGCGTCGGCCGCGGCGCACGGATCGGGTACGGCGACGACAATGCGCCGAATCGCGCCTGCCCGGAACACCTCTCGAG
>CAZADU010000701.1:0-2105 GCA_964483945.1 uncultured bacterium | reverse complement strand
TTGTGCGCGAGGACGCGGCCTGCGGCGGCCAATCTCACGAAGTAGACGCCCACGGGCCGTGACGCGCCGCGACCATCCCGGCCGTCCCAGTTCACGCTGTGCCGGCCGGCTGCGGTGGGCCCAGACCACAGCGTGACCACGCGCTGCCCCGCGACATCCACCACGTCGAGCGTCACGGGCCCGGCTTCGGCGAGTTCGAACCGCAGCACGGTGCCGCGCGTAAACGGATTGGGCTGGGGTCGGGCCAATTCGACGCCGGTGATCGTCGCGGGCGGCCCGGCGTGCGTCACGGTCGCACCCACCGCGAACAGCGTGGAGTTGTGGATCGTGTACACCTGTCCGTCGGGTCCGACCAACGAAGGCGTGTAGGCCTGGCCGAGCTCCGTGGCCAGCGTGATGTCCTGTGAAAACGTGTTGCTCTCCAGATGCCAGCGATAGAGCTTCCCGTCCTCGGACCCGGCGAGCACGCAACCGCTGAAGGGATCCACGGCCGCGGTGTTGATGCACCACTCCAGCACCGCGTCCGGGAAGCTTGGGCCGGCATCAAGATCGGGCGTCACGCCGGCGATGACGCGAACCTCCTTCATGACGGTCACGCCTGAGAAGGCATCGAGCTGAGTGTTGTCCGGGTCCAGGATCGCCAGCTTGTTGACGCCGTCCCCGGCGCTGGCGCCCGCATAGAAGTTGTACTTGTCCATGAGCAGGTAGGGAGATGACGTGGTGTAGCTGGGCACCATGCTCACGGGTACTAACGACGGCGTGATGTCCCAGCCGAACGCGCCGGGAGCGCCCGCGGACACGAGCACCGAGTCGTACTGCATCATCCAGCCGCGCGAGGCGTTGGTGCCAAAAGGCGTGCCGAGCACGCCAAAGAACACGCGCCCGTCGGGGGCGACCATCGGCGAGGCGGTGCCATTCGACGACAGCGACGAGCCGAGGCCGGTGACCGGGTCGAGCGGGGCGGCCACCGCGCGCAGAGTCAGGTCGGCGGTGCGCAGCGCCAACAGGTAGCCGGGGGAACTGGTCGTGCCGCGTGCCGCGACGTAGACGAGCGCGCCATCGGGGCTCAGTGCGGGAGCGCAGTTCATCACGATCTCACTCGCGAGGCCGCCGCTCGCCGCGAGCGCGGTGACGAACCGTCCGCTGCCGTCGGCACGGACCGACGCCAGGCCGTTCACGATCCCAAGCGGATTGCTCGTGATGGCACGCACGCCGAAATACAGCGTGCCGTCGGATGCGCTGGTGACCGGCGTGCAGATGCGCAGGCTGGCGTCCATGGCGGCCGTGTTGGCCGCGTACGCCGCGTCGCCGAAGAACGCCACGCGCGCAGGTACATGTAGTACGGCATCATCCAGCGCGCCCGTCCACAACAGCGTGCCGCCCGCGGCGGGGACGTAGAGCCGTCCCTGCGGCGTGATCACCGGTCCCATGCTCGGCACCCAACTGTGGGGCGGAAGCGTGTAATCGGTGTCGAACTGCCAGCGCAGCCCGCCGCCGGCCGCGCTGCGCGCCTCGACGCGGAATCCCCCGGTCAGCCCGGTCTTGACCGGGAAGATGACGGTGTTGCCCTCGGTCACCAGCGGCGAGCCATAGTGGATGAGCAGGTTGCCGCCGGAATACTGGGGGGCCAGGTCCACGGGCGTCTGCCAATGGATGGCCTGCAGCGGCTGGGACGGCACGGTGCTCACCGCGGTGTGCCCGGCGGTGCCACCGTGCGTCGTCCACGCGGCCCGGGTGGGCGCGGCGGGCACACAGAACAGCGCGGCGGTGAACAGCAACCGGCACAGGCTTGCGGCGTGGCGGGCGAGGATCGGCGACATGGGGCTGGCCTCCCGGGCGTGAGACGAGGACCGCATCGTGCGGCCCGGGTGGTGAAGGATGGGATGAGCGTATCACGCGTCCCGCCTGGTGCAGATGGTCAGGTTGCCCCCGGCTGCGCCGCTCGCGCGGTTCCGCTATGTTCCGGCCCGTCCCGCAGCACCCCACCCGTGGCCCGCGCCGCTCGCACCCGAGAGCCCTCTCCTCCATGTCCTCCACGCCCGATTCGCCCGCCGCGCTGCGCACCGTGCGCTTCGGCCACAGCCCCGACGCCGACGACGCCTACA
>CAZADU010000700.1:0-5604 GCA_964483945.1 uncultured bacterium | reverse complement strand
GACCGGCACCGGCAAGTCCACGACCATGGCGGTGATGATCCGCGAGATCAACGAGCGCGATTCGCTGAACATCATCACACTCGAGGACCCGATCGAGTTCCTGCACGAGAGCAAGCGATGCCAGGTCATCCAACGCGAGGTCGGCACACACGTGCCTTCGTTCCACGCCGGCCTGCGCGCGGCACTGCGCGAGGATCCGGACGTGATCCTGGTAGGCGAACTGCGCGACCCCGAGACGGTGACTCTGGCGCTCGAAGCGGCCGAGACCGGCCACCTCGTGCTCGGCACGCTGCACACGCGTGGTGCCGCGCAGACCATCGACCGCATCGTGGATGCGCACCCGTCCGAGAACCATGCGCAGGTACGCCACTCGCTGGCGGAGAACCTGAAGGCTGTGGTGTGCCAGGAACTGGTGCGGTGCGCTGACGGCCGCGGCCGCCGAGGCGCGCATGAGGTGCTGGTCGTGAATGTCGCGGTGCAACAGCTGATCCGCGAGGGCAAGTCGTTCCAGATCCCCGGGGCGATCACCACCGGCAAGCGCCAGGGCATGCAGCTCATGGACCAGTCCCTGCTGGCGCTGGTGCGTGCCGGCGAGATCGATCCCGACGAGGCGTTCCTCAAAGCCGAGGACAAGTGGGGCTTCGCGCCGTTCCTGACGCGGCCCGAACTGCTCGCCATGGTCAACGGCGACTTCCGGGCGGCATGACATGAACCGAATCGACGCGTTCCTCGAACTGGCGGTGAAGCAGGGCGGCTCCGATGTCCACCTCGTCTCCGGGCAGCCGATCCGCATCCGCCTGCACGGCGAGCTTCAGCCGGTGCGATTCCGCGACATCTCGCCGTCCGACATGAACGACTTCCTCGAGGAGTTCATGACGCCGGGGCAGCGCGAGGAGCTCGATCGACTGCAGCATGTGGACTTCGCCTACCAATCCGAACCGGCGGGCCGGTTCCGTGTGAACGCGTACCGGCATACCCACGGCCTCGCGGCTGCGTTCCGGGTGATCCCCGAGCAACCGCCAGCATTGGACTCCCTGGGCCTGCCCGGCGTCGTGAAGCAGATGCTCGCCGTGGGCAAGGGACTGGTGCTGGTCACAGGCCCCACCGGCTCGGGCAAGTCCACGACGCTCGCGGGCATGATCGCCCACATCAACGCGACGCGACGCGGCCACATCGTGACCGTCGAGGATCCGATCGAGTTCGTGCACCCCTACGATCACTGTGTGGTGACCCAGCGCGAGATCGGGACGCACTCACCGTCGTTCTCGGACGCGCTCCGCAGCGTGGTCCGCGAGGACCCGGACGTGGTCATGGTCGGCGAGATGCGCGACCGCGAGACCATCGCGCTGGCGCTCACGGCGGCCGAGACGGGCATCATGGTGCTGGGCACCCTGCACACGAACGGGGCAGTCCGTTGCGTGGACCGCATCGTGAACGTGTTCCCGGCCCGCAAGCAGGACCAGGTGCGGACGATGCTGGCGGATTCGCTGCGGCTGGTGGTGTCGCAGCAGTTGGTCCGCAAGGCGGACATGAGCGGCCGGCTGGTGGCGGCCGAGGTACTGGTCAGTACGTCAGCGGTGAGCTCGATGATCCGCCAGGGCAATACGCACAAGCTGATCAGTGCGATTCAGGCGGGGCAACGTGCGGGGATGCAGAGCCTCGACGGTGTGCTGCTCGATCTGGTCCGCCGCGAGGTGATCACGGGCGACGAGGCTTACGAGCATGCGGTGGAGCGGTCGTCGTTCGAGCCGTACATCTCGCAGGACTCTGCGGCCTGAGGTTGTGCTGTGCCGGTCGCTCTCGCGTGAACATGACAGGCTGACTCTCGCCGTCCGCTGAGACCGCCCCCGCTGGGTATCGCTGTCAGCCGGGACCGCCCCCGCTTGGTATCGCTGTCAGCCGGGGGGGGCGGCGGCGTGCTCGGGGTGACGGGGGTGCGGCTGGAGGCGGGTTAGGCGGCCTCGGCCAGCGGTTCGTCGTCCTCGTCCTCGTCTTCGTCCTCGTCGGCGACCAGCTCGTAGTTGCGCGAGTAGACCTCGGCGAGGACGTCTCCGAGCGTGTCGCGGAGCGCGTCGATCACGATCGGGTCCCAGTCGCGGCCTGCACCCTTGTCGAGGACGGCGAGCACTTCCTCGGGCGGCAGAGCAGACTTGTAGGGCCGGTCACTCACCAGGGCGTCGAACACGTCGGCCACCGAGATGATGCGTGCGGCGAGCGGGATGTCGTCGCCAGGGATGCCGAACGGACCGGTGCCGTCCATCCGCTCGTGGTGATAGGCGGCGATGCGCGGCACGTCCCACAACTCGGCGGGATACTCGATCATGTCGAGGATGCCCTGCGTGTGCGCGGCGTGCAGGTCCATCTCCTGGCGTTCCTCGGACGTGAGCCGCCCCGGCTTGAACAGCACCTCGTCTCGCACACCCTGCTTGCCGACGTCATGCAGCAGAGCGGCAACCGAGACCACCTCGCTCTCGACCGGCGACAGTCGCAGCTGGCGGCCGATCGCAAGCGATACCTTCTGCACGCGCTCGCTGTGCTGCGCAGATTCACGGTCCTTGAGCGTCAACGAGTGCACCAGTGCACCGATCGTGGACTGGAACGCACGCTGCTGCTGCTGGTGGAGCCACAGGTTCTCGAGCGCGAGACCGGCCTGGCTCGCGAACACCGACAGCATGTCCATGTCGTCGCGAGTGAAGCGCCCGCGAGCGGGGCGACGTACGTCCAGCTGGACGACGCCGAGCGGACGCCCCGAGCTGCCAAGCAACGGCGCGACGATGGCGGTCTCGAGGCGGGACAACACGATGCTCTCGCTCGCCTGGCGAGGATCCTGCCCGCTCACGTAGAGCAGGGCGTGCCCCTCGCGCAGCACACGCTCGACGATGGTGCGCGACAGCGCGACGCGCGAGCCGTCCCCACTGCGGGCGGCGGCGGTCAGCGTGCGCAGCGGCGCCTCCTTGTGCTCGCGGGCGACCAGCACATGGTGCGTGGCGTTCGGGAACGCCTCGAACGCGAACTTCGTCAGCACGCCGATCAGCTCGGTCTCGTCGTGACGCGCCGAAGCGGTCTCACGTACGAGACCCAGCAGGAGCTCGGCCACGTGCGCGTCGGTGCGCACGACGAGGCGGCGCACCTCACCCCAGTCCTCGGTAGAACGCCACGCGAGGACCGTGGGCTCGGGCGAGCCGGCGCCTTGGAAGGAGCTGGACTCCTCCGGGGCGAATTCGAACGAAAGGTCTGGAGCCATACCCCCCTAGCATCGTCCACTGCGGCCCATGGCTTGACCCTAGAGTGGTCCCTCCCCCCCGGCTGCGGGTGGCGCTTCAGACGGGCGAATGCGCTGCCGATACCCCCCGGGTACGCAGGTGTCCCCGCCGGGCCGGCCATGGGGCCGCTCCGGGACACGCGCTACCGGGAGAGACGACATGGAAGCGAACCAGACCCTGATGCGCATTGTGCGCGTGCTCACGCATGTGATCGACGCCGCCGATCCGCATTCGCGCGGCCGCTCGCTACGCATCTCGCGCTATGCCGTGCGCGTCGCACGCGAGCTGGGCGTGCCCGAATCCGCACATGCCGATGTCGAACTCGGCGCCATGCTGCACGACCTCGGCCGCTTCGCGATCCTGAACGACGTCGTGCAGACCCCGCGACCGCTGGACGCGGGAGAGCGCGCCATGGTCCAGACTCACCCGACCATCGGCTGGGAGATGCTGCACGACATCCCGGGCCTCGGCGGGGCCGCCGACATCGTCTACGCGCACCACGAGCGCCCCGACGGCAAGGGTTACCCGCGCCAGCTGAACTCGGACGAAGTGCCGATCGGCGCGCGCATCATCATGGTGTGTGCCGCCTATGAGGCCATGACCGAGGAGCGTCCGTATCGCCACGGACTGCCGCCGAGCGCGGCTTGCGACGAGCTTCGCCGCCACTCGGGAACGCAGTTCTTCCCCGAGGTCGTGGATTCGTTCGTGCGCCTGCACGACACCGGTCGGCTGTGGGACGGATTCTCGCGCGAGGAGATGGATCTGTACGTCCGTCGCCCCGACACCTGGCGAGCTGCGGCCTGACCGCTTCTGCATCCTGAACTTCTGCGCGGCGGTGCCCTCCGGGGTGCCGCCGCGCGGCATTCCGGGGTGCCGGTTCGCACGCGGGCCCGTGGACAGCCACCCTGGCCGCATGATTGACCGAGCCCGGACACGCTCACAGCACTTCGGGACATCCCATCGGGCAACCTCGCGCGTACTGGGGGCGATGTCGGACCCCCAACGAAAGGACCGCCCGATGAAGTCGCTGCTCGCCTCCGTCCTGCTGCTCGCCTGCGCCGCGGTGTTCGCCCTCACGCTGCCGAGTGACGCGCGCGAAAAGCCGTCCGCGCCCGCCGCGCCGGTTGCTGCACCGCCCGGACCGAAGATCACGAAGGTGGTGAAGAGCGAGGGCGAGTGGGCGAAGTTGCTCAAGCCGGAGCCCTACCGCGTCCTGCGCAAGGAAGGCACCGAGATCGCGTTCACCGGTGCCTACTGGAACGAACACCGGAAGGGCGTTTACCGCTGTGCCGGCTGCGGGCTGGACCTGTTCGGCTCCGACACCAAGTTCGACTCGGGTACGGGATGGCCGAGCTTCTGGCGGCCAGCTTTCACCGGTGTGGTGGCCGAGGTACGCGACACCTCGAGCGGCATGGTGCTGCTCGAGGTCGAGTGTGCCCGCTGCGGAGGCCACCTGGGGCACGTGTTCGACGACGGCCCCGAACCCACGGGCATGCGCTACTGCATCAACTCGGCATCACTGACGTTCATGCCCGCGAAGTGAGTGCGGCCCTCACTCGCGGGCGGACGGCCCCGGGCCCTCACGGGCCCGGGGTTCGTCGTCTGCGGCCGGGCTTGCGGTTTGGGCGAGGACTCGCCACGCGCTAGTGTCCCGCCTCACCCGTTCCCACTGCTCTCGAGGCCCGGTCCGCATGGATGCCCCTGACCCCGTTCCCTCCCCGCTGCCCATGGCCGAACCCGGCTCCGCAAGCCCGCTCGGCAGCACGCCAGGGCCTCGCGGCACGAACTTCGCGGTCCACTCGTCGCACGCCACGCGGCTGACGCTGGCGTTGTTCGCCCCCGGTGGTGCGCCCGCCGGTGAGATCGCGCTGGAGAGCGCCCGCCACCGCACGGGTGATGTGTGGCATGTGTTCGTGCCGGAGCTGCGACCCGGCGCGGAGTACGCCTGGCGCGCGGAAGGGCCGCGCGACGACCCGCGCCACGCGTTCTCCCCGGACGCACAACTGCTCGACCCTTATGGCAAGGGGGTGGCGGGCTCCGAACGCTGGGCAGACCGCGCCGCGGTGCGGCGGCGATCGGTGGTGTGCGATCTCGCCTATGACTGGGCGGGCGACCACCGCCCGGGCACGCCACTCGACCGCACCGTGATCTACGAGACACACGTTCGCTCATTCACCGCGCACTCCAGCTCGGGCGTGCGCCACCCCGGCACGTTTGCGGGGCTTGCCGAGAAGGCGAGCTGGCTGCGCGATCTCGGGGTGACCGCGGTGCAGCTCATGCCCATCGCCGAGTTCGACGAGACGGACAACCCGCGCCGCAACCCGCTCACCGGCGAGCCGCT
>CAZADU010000699.1:0-2449 GCA_964483945.1 uncultured bacterium | reverse complement strand
ACGGGAGCACAGGGCACCGGTGCGGTGACGAGCGATGGAACTGGCGGAGTGCTCTCGGTGTGGCGGGACACACGGAACGGGCCGACCCCCGACATCTACGCGCAGCGCATGCTTCCGAACGGCAGCCCTGCGCCGGGGTGGCCCGCCCATGGCCTCGCCGTCTGCACGGCCGCGGGGATCCAGATGAATCCTTCCATCTGGTCGGACGGTGCCGGAGGGCTCTTCACAGGTTGGGAGGACCAGCGCACCGGGACCACGTCTGATGCCTTTGCGCAACACATACTCGCCGATGGCTCCGAAGCCCCAGCGTGGCCTGGAGGTGGGCGCGCAGTGAGCCTGGCGGCAGGGAACCAGACTCGGCCGCAGGTGACGGCGGATGGAATGGGAGGCATGTATGTCGCCTGGACGGACACTCGTGTCGGTACCGCTCCGCAGCTGTACGCCCAGCACGTGCTCGCGAACGGCGCACTGGACCCCGCGTGGCCCACGGTCGACATGGGTTTCAACTTCATCTATGGCAATCACCACTTCAGCTTCATCGTTCCCGACGGGAAGGGTGGCGCGTTCGTGGTGTGGGACGATCGTCGCGCCGGCACGGTGACAGACATCTACGCTCAGCACATCCAATTGAATGGCACCGTGGATTCCGGTTGGCCGCCCAATAGTCTCGCCGTGAGTACTGCGAACAGTGAGCAGAACACCATGTGTGTCCTGCCGGATGGCAGCGGAGGGTTCATCGCGGCCTGGGTGGACTCGCGATACTCGTATGCGACGTTTGTCGACATCTATGCCCAGCGCGTGCAAGCGAACGGCTCACTCGGCGGCACGGTAGAAGACGTCCCGCAGGCCGGTCCCGGCACGCTCTCACTCGCGCCGCTCTCCCCCACGCCGTCGAAGAAAGGCAGCCTCGGCCTGCGCTTCACCCTGCCACGCGAGGGCGAGGCGTCGGTCGAGCTGCTCGACCTGGCCGGCCGCCGCGTCGCCTCACGCGACCTCGGCACGCTGCCCGCGGGGCCGCATGCTTTTGACTGGTCGCTCGGCGTGCACGTGACGCCGGGCGTACACCTTGTGCGGCTGCGCTTCGGCGCTGAAGCGCGCACGGTGAGGGCCATCACGTTGGAATAGGCGCACGGGGCCGACCACCGCCATTCGAGTGCACGTCGTCCAAGTATGGGAACGCATCGCATGCGTCAGCGCGTGTGCTTGTCCCATCGACTCAGCGGGATTCGCGCAAGTCGTCGGTGCCGCTTTGAAGTTGTCGAGCTCGATGACCACCTGCGAATCGGGCGCTGCGATTTCTTGCTTGACACCTTTCGAGCGCGCGAGAGCCCTCGCCCGAGACTCTTTCGGCGGCGCGCACGCAGGCGCTCGAGACGGCCAGCACCACCCCTCTCGCACACGAAACTCGCGCGATCTCATCCGCACCCGCGTTTCGCGCCCTGAGAGCAACCACGGCGCTCGAATTCGCACGTGCTACGCTCGTGCACAGCCCTCGTGATCACTCTGCCCCCGAAGCGGAGTCCGGTCATGATTTACGCTGAGATGCTTCGTCTGGACGCGGATGTGCTGCTCCGGGAGACAAGCGAGTTCACGAAGCAGGAACGCTGGGTCACGGCCCGTCTGCTGGTGCGGCTCGCCGCCGTCGAGAAACGCGAGCTGTACGCGCCGTGCGGCTACTCGTCCATGTGGGAGTACTGCCTCGGCGAGTTGCAGATGTCCGACGACGCGGCCGGGAGGCGGCTATGGGCTGCGCGCAAGTGTCGGGACTTCCCCGCGCTCTTCGATGCCCTGGCCGACGGTCGCATCCAGCTGACGGCCGTGACCACGCTCGCGACGCACCTGCGACACGACAACGTGGATGAGCTCATCGCCGCAGCCACGGGATGCAGCAAGGCACAGCTGCTGGACTGGCTGGCGTGCCGGTTCCCGCGGCCCGCGGTTCCCACCGTGATTCAGGCCGTGGGTTCTCCGGCGCTCTCGACCGAGGCGGCGCCCACGCAAGGGCTGCTGCAAGCCCCGCAGGCCGACTGTAAGAAAAAGCTACACGCGCTAGCGCGTGTGCCTGTCCCATCGAGTGCCCCGAATCCGCCCGCTCCGCAGGTACCACTTCGGGCCCGCGCTCATGTGGACCCGCTCAACGCCGAGCAGGTGAAAGTCCAGTTCACGATGTCCCGGCGCGTGCTGGCGAAGATGCAGCAGGCGCAGGACCGGCTCGGCGACCGGGTGCCTCGCCATGACATCGCCGCGCTCTTCGAGCGGCTATTGGACATCGCACTTCCCACTCTCGAGAAGCAGAAGTTCGCGGCCACGGATCGTCCGCGAGCGCCGCGAGCGCAGAAGCCCGCGAACGCCCGCCACATCCCTGCACACGTTAAGCGCGAAGTCTGGAAGCGCGACGGCAGCCGCTGCACGTTCACGAGCGCCACGGGCAGGCGCTGCGAGACCCGCC
>CAZADU010000698.1:0-1602 GCA_964483945.1 uncultured bacterium | reverse complement strand
CATGGCGCGGCAGGCTAGCCCGTCGGGTCGCGTGCCCGCAAGCGCCGCGGGGGGAGTGTGTGGCCGCCACACGACTCAGTCCGGGTCGACTGCAACGTGAAAGTGTCCTCCCCATGGGACATCTCACGCTGAGCCTTAAGGAGCCAGCCAAGCCCGTCATGAACCGAGCAATTGTCCCGTTCCGCGCCCTTCGGGGTCATGACGGAGGGCTCGAATCTGCGGGGCGACATGCCGGTTTCGGCCGCGCCAATCAAGGCGGAGATGCAATTCTGGACCTGTTCTTGACCGGCTTGTGACCGCGAACCTAATCTGACCCGACATGAAACCTTCGGCCGCTCAGGCCCGTAGCCGCCACAGGACCCCGGGGACGTGAGCGGCGGCGAAGACGCCGACCTCGTCCGCCGGTGCCTGTCGGGTGACCAGCGCGCCTGCCGGGACCTGGTTCGGCGATACGAGCGGCCCGTCTTCTCGGTGCTCATGCGAGTGCTGCGACGGGCCGAGGATGCCGAGGACCTGGTTCAGGAGACTTTCGTCCGGGTGTTCCGGGCGCTCGACCGGTACGACACCAACCGGCCGTTCGCGGCATGGGTGTTCACGATCGCCTCGCGTCTGGCGATCGACCACCTCCGTCGGCGGCGGGTCAAGACGGTCTCGCTGACCTTCTCGGAACCGGGATCCAGTAGCGAGGAACGGGAGCTCGACGTGGTGGACCCGGGGCTGCGCCCCGACGAGGTCACGTCATATGCCGAGGAGGAGAAGCGGGCAGCCGCACTCATCGACAGCCTCCCGGAGCACTACCGGATCGTCGTGTTGTTGCGTCACCAGCAGGACCTGTCGTACGAAGAGATCGCCGAGGCGCTCAAACTGCCCCTCGGCACGGTGAAGGCCCGCATCCACCGTGCACGAGCGTTGCTCAAGACCCGCATCCAGGGACCGTCATGAACCGCTGCCCCGAGACGATCAAAGTCCAGGATTGGCTGGACGGCGAGCTGCCGCCGGCCGAGTCCGTGCGCTTCGAGGCGCATCTCACCACGTGCGGCGAATGCGAGGCCGAAGCGCTCGCCTTCCGCGTGGTGTTCAGCCAACTGCGCGCCGTGCCGCTGCTGGACCCGCGCCCCGAGCTGTTCGACCGCATCATGGACAAGGTCCTGCCGCACCGCACGCCGCGCTGGGTGAAAGTGCTGGGTTGGGGCTACGCCGCGTCGTTCGCCGCGAGTCTCGCCGCGATTGGCTCGGCATTCGTGCTGCCGGGACCCAGTAGCTGGCTGCGCGGCATCATCGCCGCCGGCATGCGCTCGCTCACCGAGACCGGCACGTTCGTGGTGCGCTCCACCAGCGACGGCCTCGCCCGCTTCGGCGAGGCGCTCGCCGGTACGAGCGGTGCTGGCCGGCTGTTCAAGCTCCTGTGGGGCGCGCTGTCGCATCCCGCTGTGTTCCTCACGCTGCTCGCCGCCCTGGGTGTGTGCGCGGCCGTCCTGTGGTGGATGCGCCCGCGTGAGCGGAGCGAATCCGAGGAGATCCCTCATGTCGGGCTGCTGGGCCTCTAGGCGCTTCGCCGCCGTCCTGCTGTTGGCGCTGCCGTTCCTGATTGCTTCGCCGGCC
>CAZADU010000697.1:0-5709 GCA_964483945.1 uncultured bacterium | reverse complement strand
CCTCGTCCTCGCCGTGCGGCTGCTGTGGGTCCGCACCACCCGCGGGCAGTACGTAGAGCCCCACGCTGAGGGCGGGTTTGCGCAGGAACTCCTGGTAGAGCACGCCGTGTGCTCGGCGGCGCAGCTCGATGTCGGCAATCTCGAATGCGTCCATGCCTGCTCCTCTCGCCACTACGCTCGCCGCGCGGGCGCGGCCCCCACGTCCGTGGGCACGCCAGCACCACGCGCCGCCGGCCGCGCCGAGGTGATGAGCCAGACTGCCGCCAGCACGACCGCTGCCGCGGTGAGCGTGCGGCCCGACAGCGTCTCCCCCGCGAACACGAGCCCCAGCGCCATGGCCACGATGGGATTCACGAATGCATACGTCGCCACCTTGGCCGGTGCGACGCGCCCGAGCAGGTAGAGGTAGGCGGTGAACCCGAGTACCGAGCCAAAAACCGACAGGTAGGCGGTCGCGACCCAAGCGCTCACGGGGACGGCGGCCGGGCTCCAGCCGGCGAAGTCTCCGACCGCAGCCGAAAGAACCAACAATGCGAGCCCTGCCGCGGTAAGCCCGACGCCGGTCGAGACGAGTGGCGAGCGAGGCTGTTGCACGCGGCGCGACCACAGCGAGCCCCAGGCCCACGACAGGGCTCCCGCGATGGGCACCAACGTCCACACCGGGTCGAATCGGTCCTGAGGCGAACCGAACAGTCCGGGCCCGATAAGCAGCCCGATTCCCGCGAACCCGAGTGTCAGCCCCAGCGCGCCCTGGCGGCCCGGCGGTTCGGCGTTCGGCCCGATCGCCGAGAGCAACCCCATCCACAGAGGAATGGTCGCCAGGAGCAGTGCGACGAGACCCGACGGCAGGTGAGCCACGCCGATCGTGACCGAGGTGTTGCCCACGCCCGGAAGCAGGATGCCCACGAGCGAGGCGTTCACCCATTCGCGGCCGCGAGGCCACGCATCCCCACGCACGCGCGCCCACACCAGCAGTGCCAAGCCGGCGGACAGCAAACGCAACCCGCACATGAGAAACGGCGGGATGCCGTCGATCGCGTAGCGGATCACCAAGAACGTGCTCCCCCACACGAACCAGATGCTCGCGAACGCCAGCAGGACGAGCACACGCGAACCGCGCGGCCGGTCAGGCACGCAGGCGCTCGCGGTCGGGCAGCGGTTGCGGCTCGATGGGCAGCGCCCAGCCCTCCTTGAGTGTCTCGAGCGCGATGGTGCTCATGGTGGAGCGTACGCCCGCGATGGCACCGAAGCGCTCGCGCAGCAGGCGACCCAGCGCTTCGGGGTCCTTGACGCGCACTTTCACCAGATAGCTGTCCTGGCCCGCGACGTGATGCACCTCGAGCACTTCCGAGACCGCTGCGAGTTCGGCGCCGGCGGTGTTCTCGCCGGTGCGCTCGTCGGTGCGCACCAGCACGAACGCGAGCAGCGGCCGCTCGAGCGCGCGCGCATCGAGCTGCGCGCCGTAGCCGCGAATCACACCGTCGCGCTCGAGCCTTCGCACGCGCTCGAAGACGGCACTGGGCGCCATGCGCACGGTGCGTGCGAGGTCGGCGTTCGACATGCGGCCGTCTCGCTGGAGGAGTTCGAGCAGCCTGCGGTCAATGGCATCGAGATCGTCGAGCATGGCATCCTCCGGAGTTGTATTTGAATGATGCTTCTCCAGAATGATGGATTCAAGAGAATATTCAGCTGCGAAAGTCGTTCTTTCATGATGAATCTTCGCAAATGTCGTCACAAGGCAGGCAAAGCGCCCCGACGGCATGGCGTTGCCAGACAAACTGTTGCAGCGCATGGCATTGCCGGTGTCGAGCCCAGCGCACAGGCCAACTCGGGCGTAACACGGCTCACCGAAGGACATTCGCGCCGGGCGCGCGAACGGCCGCGCGATCGGCGCGGCCGCTGGCAACGTGCATGATCTCGGGAGTCCGGGGCGCATGGAGCGCGCCGGCTCGGAGCAGACGTGTTACTCGTCCATCTCCTTGATGACGACGCTGTCCACGCCGTCGATCTCGAGGAGCTTCACGCCGATGACTTCCTTCTTGGACGTGGGCACGTTCTTGCCCACGTAGTCGGCGCGGATGGGCAGTTCTCGATGGCCGCGGTCGATCACGACGGCCAGCTGGATCGAACGCGGGCGCCCGAAGTCGATGAGCGCGTCCATCGCGGCACGCACCGTTCGCCCCGTGTAGAGCACGTCGTCGATCAGCACCACGAGCTTGCCGTTGATGTCCACCGGGATCTCGGTGGAGCCCACGACCGGGTGGCTCGCCACGGTGCTCAGGTCGTCGCGGTAGAGCGTGATGTCGAGGCTACCCTCGGCCGGGGACTTGCCCTCGAACTCCTTGATCTTCTGGGCGATGCGATTCGCGATCGGCACGCCGCGCCGGCGGATGCCCACGAGGACCAGCTCGTCCACGCCCTTGTTGCGCTCCACGATCTCGTGCGCGATGCGGGTGACGATGCGGCGCAGGCCGTCGGCATCGACGATCTCGGCCTTTTCGCGAAGCGCCATGGGTTCCTCCGGGCGGTGGGGTCGTGTCCGTTCACAGGCGCCGGGCACGATAGCTGCCGGAATGCGAACGTGGCAAGGACGAGCCACACGCCCTCCGAGTCGGCATTCGTGACGGCGGCGCACCGAATCGCATGCGCCCCGCGCGCGGATCAGTCGCGCTCGCCCTCGACCACGGCCTTCGAAAGGTCCCAGCCGCGCAGGAACAGCTCGCGTACGTCGGCAAGCAGCCGCAGCCGGTTCCGGCGCACGTCGTCCTGCTCGACATTCACCATCACATGATCGAAGAACGCGTGGATCGCGTCGCCCGTCCCGAGCAGCTCCGGCAGGATCGCCGAGTAGTCACGCTGCTCCCAGTGCGAGGCGGTGCGCACACGTGCCAGCTCGGTGGCGGCCAGCAGTGCCTGTTCGTGAGAGTCGGCCAGCTTCACCGTGTCGAGGGCGGCGGGGAGCGGCTCGGTGACGGCTTTGAGGATGTTCGAGACGCGCTTGAACAGGATGACGAGCGGCGCGAAGCGAGGGTCGCCGCGGAACGCCTCGAGCGCGCGGGCACGCGCGAGCGCATCGGCCGCGTCGCACCAGCCCGGGCGCGTCGCCCCACCCAGGACGATTCGCGCCTCGAGCGCGGCCTCGCGCACGTCGTAGGGCAGGCCGCGCTCCTCGAGCGCCGTGTCCACGCGCGAGCGCAGGAACTCGCCCAACTGCTTCATGATCTCGGCCTGCGGCAAGTCGGGGTCGGCCGCGAAGAACGCGCGCGTCATCTCCATGGCCGCGGCGCGCAGGTCGAGTGGCCAGCCGCGCTCGATGACAATGCGCAACGCACCGTTCGCGGCGCGGCGCACGCCATAGGGGTCTTCCGAGCCGCTGGGAGCCTTGCCGGCCACGAACGCGCCCGCGACGTGGTCCAGCTTGTCGGCCAACGACAGCAGCGAGCCGGCCACCGAGAACGGCGGCTGGTCACCCGCGCCGCGAGGCAGGTAGTGCTCGGCGATGGCCGAGGCCACCTCGTCGCTCTCGCCCGCGCGCCGTGCGTAGTGGCCGCCCATCACGCCTTCAAGGCTCGCGTACTCCTTGCCGCTGCCGATCATCTCGCTCAGCAGGTCGGTCTTGCACAGAAGGGCGGCGCGCGCGGCGGCGGCGCGAGCCTCGGGTGCGACGCGTTCGCCGAGCCAGCCAGCGAGCGACTCGAGCCGCGCGGCCTTCTCGCGCAGGCTGCCCAGGCCCTCCATCCACACCACACCCGAGAGCTTGTCCACCAGCTCGGCCGGCCGGTGCTTCAGGTCGGTGTCCCAGTAGAAGCGCGCGTCATCCAGGCGTGCGACCAGCACGTCCTCGTTGCCCTTTCGCACGGTGTCGAGCCCGGCGGCGTCGCCATTGCGCACCGTGAGGAAGCACGGCAGCAGCGTGCCCTCCTCGCGCTCGAGTGCGAAGAAGCGCTGGTGCTCGCGCAGCGCGGTCACGATGACCTCGCGCGGCAGGTCCAAGTAGCGCTCGTGGAACTCGCCGAGGATGGCGGTGGGCCACTCGACCAGATGGTTCACGATGTCGGTGAGGTCGTCGTCAGCCACGACGCGGCCATTCCGCTTCTGCGCTGCGGCGGCGACCTGCTCGGTGACCATGCGGCGGCGCTCGGCCGGGTCGGCCACCACGTTGGCTCCGCGCAGCGCGTCGAGGTAGGCCCCTGGCTCGGCCACAGCGACCGTGCCGGGGTGCAGGAAGCGGTGGCCGAACGAGCTGCGGCCGGCCTCGAGCCCGAACGCGCGCACGTTCAGCACGTCACCACCCCAGAGAGCCAGCAGCCAGCGCACCGGGCGACCGAAGCGGTAGTCGCCCGCATCCCATCGCATCGTCTTCGGGAACTGAAGCCGGAGCGCCACCTCCGCGAGCATCGCGGGCAGCACCTCGGCCGCGGCACGGCCGGCGTGGTGCACGGTGACCGCGACGTACTCGCCCTTGGGCGTCTCCACACGGCGCACGGCCGCGGCGTCCACACCCTTGCCGGCGCAGAAGCCGAGCAGCGCGCGCGTGGGCTGGCCCGAAGCGTCGAATGCCACCTTGGCCGCCGGTCCCATGGCCTCCTCGTCGAACTCCGTCTGCTTCGAGGCCACGCGGTGCACGAGCACGGTCAGCCGGCGCGGCGTGCCGTAGGTGATGATGCCGCCGCACGACAGACGCAACTCTGCGAGCCTGTCGCGCACCCCATGCGCGAGCTGGTCGAGCGCGGGTGGCACGTAACCGGCGGGCAGTTCCTCGACGCCGATCTCGAATAACAGTTCACGCGTGCTCATCGTGCACTTCCCGCCGCAGGGGCGTCGCCCTTGGGGCCACCACCCTTGGCGGAGTCCCGTGCGGCCGGCTTGGCTGCCAGCTTGGCCGCCGCTTTCGCCGCGGCTTCGTCGCGCACTGCGAGCCAGCGCGCGCGCGCGTCCTCGTCCTTGATGAGCGGGTAGCCCAGCTCGCCACGCAGCTCGGCGTAAGCCTGTGCTGCCTTGCGCGCGATGCGCCGCACGCGGCCGATGTAGCCCACCCGCTCGCTCACCGAGATCGCACCGCGCGCGTCCAGCAGGTTGAACATGTGCGAGCATTTGATGACCGCGTCGTAGCCGGGATTCACGAGCTTCAGGTCCAGCAACCGCGCCGCCTCGGCCTCCCACACCTTGAACATCTCGAACAGATGGGGCACGGGAGCCTGCTCGAAGTTGTAGTGCGACCATTCCCACTCGTTGCGTACCCACAGGTCGCCCCACGTCACATCGGGCGCCCACAGCAGGTCCTGCACGCGGTCGGTGCCCTGCAGCATCATGCCGATGCGGTCCAGCCCATAGGTGAGCTCGGCCGAGACCACCGGCAGATCGAGACCACCGCACTGCTGGAAGTAGGTGAACTGCGAGATCTCGGTGCCGTCGCACCACACCTGCCAGCCCAAGCCCGCGGCCCCCAGCGTCGGGCTCTCCCAGTCGTCCTCGACCAGGCGCAGGTCGTGCCCGAGCGGGTCCAGTCCCATCGCGGCCAGCGATTGGAAGTACGCATCCACCACGTCGCTCGGCGCCGGCTTCAACAGCACCTGGTACTGGAAGAACTGCTGGAACCGGTTCGGGTTCTCACCGTAACGGCCGTCCTTCGGACGCCGCGACGGCTCCACGTACGCCACGCGCCACGGCTCGGGGCCCAGCGAACGCAGGAACGTGGCCGGGTTGAAC
>CAZADU010000696.1:0-6185 GCA_964483945.1 uncultured bacterium | reverse complement strand
CTTCACACGCGCGCCGTGACCGGGTCGCTCGCCAGTCGTGCCAGGACGGACTTGCAGATGGCGCGCAGCGTCTCGGCCACGCCCTTGCCCTCGCTCGCCACCGACTCGAAAGACGGCACGCCCATGGGGTTCAGCTCGGCGTTCAGCTCGTCCACCGAGTAGACATTCGGCAGGTCGCGCTTGTTGTACTGGATCACCCATGGGATGGAGTCGAGCGTGAGCCCGTACTCGGCGAGGTTCGCACGCAGGTTCGCGAGCGACTCCTTGTTCTCCTCCATCTTGCCGACCTCGGAGTCGGCCACGAGCACGATGGCATCTGCGCCCTTGAGCACCAGCTTGCGCGTGGCGTTGTAGAACACCTGGCCGGGAACCGTATAGAGGAGGAACCGGGTCTTGAACCCCATGATCTCGCCGAGATCGAGGGGGAGCAGGTCGAAGAACAGAGTCCGGTCGGACTGGGTCTTCATGCTCACCATCTTGCCGCGGCTGGTGTCCGGCACCGCCTCGTAGATGGCCTCGAGGTTCGTCGTCTTACCGCTCAGGCCAGCGCCGTAATAGACCAGCTTGGCGTTGATCTCCTTGCCCGAATAGCTCACGACGACCACGATCAGTCTCCTTCCCTGTGGTGACCCCACCCTTTCGCGAGGGGGTTCCCGTGGAGCCCCTTGCCGCCCTTTCTCCACGGGCCTCGAAGTGCCCGGCGAGACCGGACACGGATGGGGTCGCCACCACGGTCGCGGCCATCCGGGCCGCGGTTCGCATTCGCAGACAGTGTTCCGCCTGGCGACTCCGGATTCACTATCGGCGGCCCGTGGCGGGGACTTCACGGGAATCTGGGGCGGGCTCCCGGGGCCGGCTCGCGGCACGGACAAGAACGGCCCCCACCCTGGCGGGAGGGGGCCCGGAACGGCCGGTGGCGGGACGCGACGGCGGAGCTAGGCTCGGCCGGCGATCGCTTCGCGCACGATCCAGATGCCCGAGCGCTCGTGCACCTGCGTCTGGATGCGTGCCTCCTCCCCCGTGTAGTGCGAGAGGAAGATGCGCTTGAGGTCCTCCGCCTCGTCGGATCGGAAGTAGCGGCGCGCGCGTGTGAACATGTCGTCGCGCTGCGAGTAGACGAAGGCGGTGACCTCGGTGACGCGGTCGAACTGGTTCTCGTTGTAGGCCGCCTCGGGTGAGTCCTCCATGTCGAGCCACAGCGAAGCGCGCGGGTCCATCACCTCGAACCCGTGCTTGGAGGCCATGAGGTGCTCCCACAGGCCGTAGATCTCGAGCGGGACATAGCGGACCTGCCCCGGGCTGCCATTCCCGGGCCTCCGGAGCTGGCAGCGCACGATCTTCTGGCTCGACATGGGCCCTCCCGTGACGCGAGCCCATTCCGGCTGAGCGGCGGTGCGGTCCGCGCTCTCCGGGACGGGACGTGGGTGTCGCGCTGCATCCTACTACGCGCCCCCCGGCTGCCCACAGTGGAAAGCTTGACACCCTCTGGAGCGCCGCCTACGGTCGCCCTCACTCGCGCCAGGGATGGGGCCCCACCCCTCCCGAGCGCCCCGCAAGGGCCCTCGCCCGGCATGCCGCGGCCGCTCGCGGACGCGAGAGGTGGCCCTGTTCCCCGCCCGGCACCGAGCCGGTCTCGCGGGCGGCCGGTCTGCTCGCGGCAACCCTGAATCGCACAGGGGCAGGAGGCACTGGAATGTCCCGACTGATCTTCGGCTGGCTCACCCGAGCGATCGCCGGCCTGCCCGCCTGGTTGGGCTACGGCATCGCGGACATCGCCACGGGCCTGCACTGGCTGTGCTTCCCCGAACGCCGGCACGCGGTCATGGCCAACCTCGCGGTGATGATGCCACGCGCCTCGCGCCGCGACCGGGAGCGCGTCGCCCGCCGCATCATGCGCAACTACAACCGCATGATGTACGAGTTCTTCCGCCTGCCCCACATCTCGCGTGAGCAGCTGCTCGGCTCCATCGAGGTCTCAGGCAAGGAGCATCTCGACCAGGCCATCGCTCGCGGCCGCGGCGTCATCATCACGTCCACGCATCTGGGCAACTGGGAGCTGGCCGCTGTGATGGTGGCGCAATGGGGCTATGCGCTGCACGCGGTCGCCGGCGTGCAGCTGGGCCGCTGGCTCTCGGGCGCGGTGCGCGAGACCAAGACCGAGCTCTCGATCACGACCATCTCGCCCGAGGACGGCTTTCGCAAGATCCTCCGCGCGCTCGACCACAACGATCCGGTCGCGCTGCTCGTGGACGGCGACCTCTACACGCACGGCGCCACGGTGGAGTGGTTCGGCCGCCCGACGACCTTCCCCGCAGGGCCCGGCGTGTTGGCACAGCGCACGGGAGCGCTGATCGTCCCGGGCTACTGCGAACGCACTGGAGCGGGCCGCTTCCGCATCGTCGTCGAACCGCCGCTCGACCCCGCCGCATTCGCCTCCACCGCCGAGCTGCACCAGGCCATCGCCTCGGCGGCCGAGCGCCACGTGCGAGAGCATCTCGACCAGTGGTGCATCTTCCGCCCGATGTGGCCGACTGAGGCCCGGGCCGAGGCCGAGGCCCCCGCGGGCGAGGGCCGCCGGGCCGGCGCATGAAGATCGGCATCGTCTCGCAGTCCTACTACCCGCGCTACGGCGGTGTGACGGAGCACGTGCACGCGCTGGCGCAGGAGCTGCGGCGGCGCGGGCACGAGGTCACGATCATCACCAGTTTCTTCCGCCGCGGCGAGAAGGGCTTCACCGACGGCGTGCTGCGGATCGGCTGGAACATCCTGGTGCCGTTCAATCGCGCATTCGTGGACTTCGCCATCGGCCTGTCGCTCAAGCGGCGGCTCAAGCGCGCGATCCGCCAGCTCGATCTCGACGTGGTGCACGTGCACTGCCCCACCGCGCCGACGCTGCCGATCTTCGCCGTGCAGGTGTCCGACCGGCCCACCGTGGGCACGTTCCATTCCACCGGTGGCCGCACCGCGCTCCAGGACCTGTTCCGGCCGCTCGTCGTGGGCGCGATGGAGCGTCTCGACGGGCGGATCGCGGTGAGTGTCACGGCGCGCGCCACGGCCGAGCTCTACCACGCAGGCCCCTACGACGTGATCCCCAACGGCGTGGACATCGAGCGCTTCCATCCGCTCGTCAAGCCGTTCGAGCAGTGGCGCGACCCCGCGCACACGAACATCCTGTTCGTGGGCCGCCTGGACCCGCGCAAGGGCGTGCAGGACCTGATCGCCGCCATGCCGGAAGTCGTCGAGCGTACGGACGGCCGCGCCCGGCTGCTGGTGGTGGGCGACTCCTACCTGCGGCCGCAGGTCATGGCGGGCGTGCCGTCCGCGGTACGCGAACACGTGCACTTCCTCGGCCACGTCCCGAGCGTCGACCTGCCGCGTTGGTACGCGACGGGCGACATCTTCTGCTCGCCGGCCACTGGCAACGAGAGCTTCGGCATCGTGCTGGTCGAGGCCATGGCGGCCGGCCGCGCGGTGGTCTGCTCCGACATCCCCGGCTACCGCACTGTCGTCACCCCCAACCGTGACGCCGCCGTGTTCCGCCCCGGCGACGTGTCCGCACTGGCGCGCACGTTGTCGCAACTGGTGGAGGACCCCGAGCGCCGCGGGCGTCTCGCCGAGGAGGGCCGCCGCCGCGCGCTCGAGTTCGCGTGGCCCAGTGTCGTCGACCGCATCGAGGCGGTCTACCGCGCCGCCGCCGGCCGGCGAGCCGCCTCGCTGTCGGGCACGACCGCGGCCTGAGCGCGTCATGAGCCAGCCGGGCCCCGGGGCGCCCAACACGCCCGCCGCCGCCGCGCGTCCGCTGCTGCTGCAGCGCGACTTCGCCGCGCTGTGGTGGGGGCAGCTCATCTCGCTGTTCGGCGATCGCATCAACTACCTGGCGCTCAACGGCCTGGTGCAGCAGCACACGAGCGGCTACCACGATCCTGGCCTATCGTCGCTCATGCTGAGCCTGCATGGCACCGTGTCGGTGCTACCGGTGCTGATGTTCGCGCCGTTCGTGGGCCCGTGGGTGGACCGCTGGAACCTGCGGCGCGTGCTCATCGTGTCGGACATCCTGCGCGCGCTGCTGGTGCTCGCCATCCCGTTGATCTACTCGGCCACGCACCACGCCGCGCCCGTGTGGGCGCTGGTGTTCCTCATGTTCACCTGCAACGTGTTCTTCCTGCCGGCCAAGAGCGCGATGACGCCGGAGATCGTGCCGCGCGAGCAACTGCTAGCGGCGAACACGCTGCTCGCGGTGGCAGGCATCCTGGGCACGGTAGGCGGCTTCGCGGTGGGCGGTTGGGTTGTGGACCACTGGGGCTGGCCGTTCGCCCTCACGCTCGACGCCATCACCTACGGCGCCTCGGTGATCTCGCTGGCGCTCATCCGCTATCGCTCGCACGTGCGCGCCACCGTCGAGGTGACCGCCCGCCGCTACATGCGCGAGTTGCTCGACGGGTTCGCAGTGGTGCGCCGCTCGCCGGCCGTGGGCCTGGCGCTCACCGCGCTGGGAGCGGTGTGGCTGGGCGGAGGCTTCGTGCAAGTGGCGGGCATCCAGCACATCCAGCGCGCTGCGAGCATCCCGGGTGCGGAGCGCATCGCTGGTCTCGGAGGCGCGTTCGGCGCGGGGGCCGCGCTCACCACCTGGCTGGTGAACGCCTACGGGAAGCGCTGGCCGCGTGCGCGCGTGCTGGGGCTCGGCATGATGCTCGCGGGCTTGTGGCTGGTGTGTATGGCGGTCTCCACGCGCTACGCCGTGTTCGTGATCGCCAGCTTCCTCGTGGGTGCATGTATCGCTCCGGCGTTCGTGCTCACCGAGACGCTGGTGCAGGAGGGCACCGACGTGCGCCAGCGCGGCCGCGTGTTCAGCCTGCGCGACTTCACGATGCGCGCGCTGCTGCTGGTCTCGCTTGGGCTGGCGACCGTGCTCACGCCGCTGCTGGGCACGAGCGCGACGCTCATGGTGGCGGCGGTCTTCGTCGCGGGCGCGGGTGCACTGGCGCTGGCATGGAGCCGACGCTTGCGCGAGGCCGAAGCGGTCGCACCTCCGGCCTCGGACTGACGGCAGGCGTCCCGAGTCCGCCGGTGGCGAGCGGGTGCGGCGTGCGTACGCCGGGTTGTTCGCCCCGCAGAACGTCGATCGTGCGAACTATTCGCCGCCGGGCGGGAACAGGTCGATGCCGAAACGCTCGCGCAACTCGTCGCGGAACGGGCGTGTCGGCGCATGCGTGCCGGCGCGGCGGCGGAACTCGTCCCAGGCACCGAGCAGCGCGGGCCCATGCTCGGCGAACAGCCGCCGCTCACGCGCCGCGGTCTCGAGCCCCGGCCCGAGCCGGGCGATGAGTTCGTCGAACACCCCCCGCGCCATCGCGCGCAGGTCCTCGCTCGCGCCCACGATCGAACCGCCCGCATCCACCGCGAACTCACGGCTGCATGAGGGGCAGCGCACCTCGGCGCCGCCGTCGCCCAGCAATGCGGGCGGCAGCAGGTAGCGCGCGTGGCAGGCGGGGCACTCGATCGGCAGGCCGGTCATGCTTCGCAGGGTAGCGCGTCCGGGCCGCAGCAGCACGCGGGGACGCTCCCGCTCAGCCCGCCAGCGCCAGTTCCAGCGGCTCGGCGAAGCGGTCGCGCAGGACCGCGCGCAGAAGTGCGTGCTCCGGCGCCAAGAGGTGCGGATCGGCAGCCAGCACCGTGCCCGCCGCCTGCTGGGCCACGAGCATGAGAGGCTCGTCGCGGGTCAGGTCGGCCATCCGGAACGCGGGCAGGCCGGCCTGGCGCACGCCCCACAGTTCGCCTGGGCCGCGCATGCGCAGGTCGGCCTCGGCCAGCACGAACCCGTCGTCGGTGGTGGTCATGACCTGCAGCCGCTCGCGCGCACGCGCATTGGCGAGCGCGCCCGCGACCAGCACGCACACCGAGCGGTGCGAGCCGCGCCCGACGCGCCCACGCAGCTGGTGAAGTTGCGTGAGCCCAAATCGCTCGGCGTTCTCCACCACCATGAGCGTGGCGTTCGGCACGTCCACCCCCACCTCCACGACGGTGGTGGCGACGAGCACATGCAGCGTACCGGCGCGAAACGCGTCCATGACCGCCTGCTTCTCGTCCGCCTTCATGCGCCCGTGCAACAGCCCGAGCTGGAACGGTCGCAACAGCGGTTGCGCACGCATACGCTCCACCTCGGTCTCGGCGGCGCGCAGGTCGGC
>CAZADU010000695.1:0-4034 GCA_964483945.1 uncultured bacterium | reverse complement strand
CAAGAAGGATCGCTCGTTCGCCGAGGTGGTGGAGCTGTGGCCGTTCTTGCTGGCCGCCTCGCTGCTGTTGCCGGCGGTCGCGCACGCCAAGCTGCTCGTGCCGATGGACGACTCGCAGGCGAATCACCTGAAGGCCTACGGGCTCACCTACTGGGTGCTGCAGCGCGGCGAGAAGTGCGAGTGGCTGCTTAACTACCGCGGCGGCTCGTTCCTGCTGCCCGAGACCGAGGCCGTGCAGCGCGAGGCGAACATCCGAGGCGTCACGTTGCGGGCCGTCTCGGGATCGGAGGAGGCGTCCATCCGCGCCACCATCGCCGACGAGAACATGGAGAGCGTGAATCTCGAGAAAGCACCGCGCGTGGCCGTGTATATCCCACCCAACAACCCGCCGTGGGACGACGCCGTGTCCATGGCGCTGGAGTACGCCGACATCCCCTACGAGAAGGTATGGGACGAGGAGGTGCTCAAGGGTGAACTCTCCAAGTACGACTGGCTGCACCTGCATCATGAGGACTTCACCGGCCAGCACGGCAAGTTCTGGGCGAGCTACCACCAGTTCCCGTGGTACCAGGAGGAGGAGCGTGTGCAGAAGGCCATGGCCGCGCGGCTCGGCTTCGCCAAGGTGTCGCAACTGAAGGGCGCCGTCGCCGTTGGGATCAAGGACTTCATCGGGCGCGGCGGGTTCATGTTCGGCATGTGCTCGGCCACCGACACCTATGACATCGCGCTGGCGACGCAGGGCGTGGACATCGCCGACGTGATCTACGACGGGGACCCGCCCGAGCCCGGCGCGCAGCGCAAGGTCGATTTCTCGCGAACGCTCGCGTTTCGCAACTTCCGCATCGAGCTCGACCCGATCCTCTACCGCTTCTCGGACATCGACATGACGCAGGACGCCGCCCAGCGCGGACCGAACCAGCTGTTCACGCTGTTCGACTTCAGCGCCAAGAATGATCCCGTGCCCAGCATGCTGGTACAGAATCACGTCAACGGCGTGCTCGAGTTCCTCGGGCAGAACACCGGCTTCCGCCGCGCGCGGCTCAAGCCCGGCGTGATCGCCCTAGCCGAGGTGGAGGGCACCGAGGAGGTGAAGTACCTGCACGGACGCTTTGGGCAGGGCACGTTCACCTGGCTCGGAGGCCACGACCCCGAGGACTACCAGCACATGGTGGGTGACCCCGCGACCAAGTTGGAACAGTTCCCCCACTCGCCGGGATACCGGCTGATCCTCAACAACGTGCTGTTCCCTGCCGCGGAGAAGAAGAAACAGCGGACGTGACCCGGTCGGCGGCCCGCCGCCTTCGCATCGCGCACTCACGGCACTCGCGGCCTGCTCCCCGTGGCGCCGCACGGCCTGGAACCCCGCACCGAGAAGTCGACGCCCCGGGATCCTCGCGGATCCCGGGGCGCCGACTTCTCGGTGCGAACCCTGTCACTTCGGCGTCGGGGTCGCCTCGTCCTTGAGCAGGAAGCGCCGCTTCTCGCGCTCGATCTTGAGCACCTCTGCGTTCGTGACGCGGAACTCAACGCGGCGGTTCTTCGCGCGGCCGAGCGACGTGCTATTGGACGCCACCGGGACCTCGGGGCCGTAACCCACCGACGCGAAGTGCGACCCGTCGAGTGTGGGGTACTTCTGCAGCAGGTAGTTGAGCACCGACTTCGCACGCGCCTCTGACAGTTTGATGTTGACCGTCTTCTTGCCCACGTTGTCGGTGTGGCCGCCGATCTCGAGGTTGAGCGTCGGATACTGCAACAGGATCGCAGCCACCTCGTCGAGCAACGGGAAGCTCTCGGGCTTGATGCTCGCCTTGTTGAAGTCGAAGTTGATGTTCTGGAGCCGGATGACACCCGTGTCCAGCAACTGCGTCTCCTTCTCGCTCACCTCGATCGGGCAGCCGTTCGTGTCCACGCGCAGGCCGGCCGGGGTGTTCGGGCACTGGTCGATGCCGTCCGCCACACCGTCGCCATCGGTGTCCACGGGGCAGCCCTTCGCGTCCACGACCGCGCCCTGCAGCGTGTTCTCGCACTGGTCGAGGCCGTCGAACACGCCGTCGCCGTCGGTGTCGATCGGGCAACCCTTCGGGTCCACGCGCACACCCTTCGCCGTGCTGTCGCAGACGTCCACACCGTCTGGCACGCCGTCGCCGTCGGCATCGAGCGGGCAGCCGTTCTTGTCCACCTTGGCGCCCGAAGGAGTGCCTTCGCACTTGTCGATGCCATCGAACACGCCGTCCCGGTCCGAGTCGGTAGGGCAGCCCTTGGGGTCCACCTTGGCGCCCACGGTCGTGTTCGCGCACTCGTCGAGCCAGTTGCGCACGCCGTCGAGGTCCTGGTCTTTGGATTTGCCGCGGAACGTGAGCTGGAGGGCGGCGCTCAGTGCGATGTGATTGGAGTACTGATCGGCGTTGGCTTCCTTCATGAACACATTGCGCACCTGAAGTCGCAGCGCGGCGCGTTCCTTGCCCATGAGGTTCATGATCACGCCAGCGCCCGCCGCCGCCGCGCCGCGGCCCGAGAACAGTGCGATGTCGGGATCGTGCGAGCGGCCGTAGCCGAAGCCGGTCAGGAGGAACGGCGTGAAGCGCTCGGAGGGATCGCGCAGGTTCCAGCGCAGGTCCAGACCGGTCCAGCTGAACGAGTGCGGCGTGGTGCCGTAGGTTTCGTCGCGCTCGGTCGGCGAGTTGAGCCACGCGCCCTCGAACGTGAGCGCCGTGGACCAGCGATAGCCGATCGAGGCCACGCCCACCGGGCCGTCCTTGATCCGGTCACGTGCGTCGTAGTGCACCATGCCGCCGCCGGCGGCCACCTCGACGGGGTGCCCGGCAACCTGCGCACGGGCGGGGCTCGCCGTGAGGGCGAGGAGCAGGACGAGGTATGGCAGGCTCTTCGAGCGGGACATGGGTGAAGGACCTCCTTGATCCCTGTGCGGACTCGACCAAGCGCGCCGAGGGCGCGCGTCGCGAGCGGTGCTGGCGCCACGCACGTTGCGCGAGCGGCATACGGCGGGCGAAAGAGCCGGTAAGTGGTAGCATCGGCACTTCTGCAGGTCAAAGACAGTCCGATCATGTGCGCCGCGGACTCCCACCGGAGAATCGCTCGGTGAACCGCCCGGCGAGCAATACCGCGAAGGCCGTTCCCAGAGGACCTCTCACGAGGACATCCAGATGGAATCCACGCAGCGTCGCGCACTCCTCGCGCAGTACCGCGAAGGCTTCGCCAGAGTGGCCAGTGCCCTCGAGGGGTTCCCGCCCGACAAGCTCACCGCGCGCCCGTTCCCCGGAAAGTGGACCGCAGCGGAGATCGTGCACCACCTTGCCGACAGCGAGATGCAGAGCGCGATCCGGCTTCGAAAACTGCTCGCCGAACCGCACCCCGTGATCCAGGCCTACGACCAGGAGGTGTGGGCGGTGAAGCTCCGCTACCAGGACCGCGCCATCGCGCCATCGCTGGCCGCTTTCAAGGCCGCCAGAGAGAGCACCGCGCAGCTCTTCGAGCACATGAGCGAGGACGACTGGCGGCATCTCGGCTGGCACAGTGACGCTGGCAGCTACCACAGCGAGCGCTGGCTCGAAATTTACGCCTCGCATGCCCACGGCCATGCCGAGCAGATCCAGCGGCTGAAGGTCGCACTCGTCCCTTGATCTGGCGCTGCCGCGACGTCACGTTCGACCTCACGAGTCGGGTGCTCGTGATGGGCATCGTCAACGTGACGCCCGACTCGTTCTCGGATGGCGGCCGCTATCTGGAGCCCGCGGCCGCCATCGCGCGCGGGCTCGAGTTGCTCGACGAGGGGGCAGACATCCTCGACCTGGGGGCCGAGAGCACGCGGCCCGGCTCGATGCCGGTCCCAGCCGCCGAACAGTGGCACCGGCTGGGCCCCGTCCTGCGCGGCTTGCGCGAGGCGCGCCCGGGTGCCGCACTGTCGCTCGACACGCGCGTGGCCGAGGTGGCCGAACGAGGCCTCGCCCTCGGCGCGCAGATCGTGAATGACGTGAGTGCCCTGGCCGATCCCGCGATGGCCGGCACGGTCGCGA
>CAZADU010000694.1:0-3978 GCA_964483945.1 uncultured bacterium | reverse complement strand
ACGACGAGTAGCCGGCCGCCACACCGAGCGCGTTGAGCCACGGTGATGGCGATAGCAGCAGGGCCGCCGCCAGCAACCCCATGAGCATCATGGCGTAGCTGACGTGGTCGAGCTTCACGGACGTGCGCAGGAGCGCCGCCGTGATGTGGATCGAGAGTTGCCGGTGGATGCGGTACCAGGCGGGGTCCCGCTCCTTGCCGGCTTGGGCGATCGCGCGAATTCCAGTCGGGTCGGTCATCAAGGTCAGTTCTTGAGGTTGCCGATCGGTCGGAGACGCACGACCGGTCGCATGAGATGGTGCTCGGCCAGCTTGTGCATGAGGCTGTCGAGGGGGCCGGGCTTCATCACCGGAACGGTGCGCACGCGCGTGACCTGGGCCTTGCGACCGCGGGTCATGCGCACGCGTGTGACGGCCTGCTCGGTCGGCAGGAGTCTGCCCTCGGCGCGCGCTGCCTCGATCAGGTGGCCGCCGCCGTGGTCGTACGAATGCATGGCGCCGTCGGAGTCGCTGAGTCCGATGCCCAGATAGCTCGGCACGTCCCAGGCTCCTGCCACCAGCGTGGGCTGGCCCGGCGAGAGCCGGCAGGCATTGTGGCGTGCGACCCACTGGCGCTCGCCTCCCAGTTCCTCCTGGGTGATGCCGTTGTGCGAGATGTCGCACAGCAGCGACGTGCGCACGCGTGGCGAGACCGCCTCGCGCAGGCCGTCGACGATGGCGCGCACCGTGGCGAGGCGGTAGGCGTAGCCGAAGTTCATGGCCATGGCCATGGCAGCGTTGAACGAACGGCCTTCCTCGGAGTCCTCGGCGATCGCCGTCCAGCCGTTGCTGCGGAAGTGCGTGTGCCACTTGCCGGCAAGGTTCCCCCGGCCCAGGCGCTGGCCGTAGTGGAACGCCAGCTTGGACAGGAAGTAGGCCGGCGCACGCTGGGCGTCGAGCTTGGTGCGGCGCGACCAATGGTGCAGCAGGTTGCCGCTGAACGGTCCTGGCCCGAGGTGATACATGACCACGACCTGGCCGAGCCGCAGGCCCCAGCGAGCGGCGAGGGAGCCGTCGGGGATCTCGTCCACCACCTGCACTTCGAGGAAGTGGTTGCCGCCGAAGTTCAGGCCCATCTCGGAGGCCACCAGCCGCGCGTTCAGGAGCGCCGGCGGCACGCACTCGCGAATGCAGCGTTCGGGGTCGCCCGGCAGCGCGATGCGCGCGCCGTTCTCCATGCGGTCCGCGAACGACGGGTCGAGGTCGTAGCGCGGCGCAACGGCACGCCCGCCGTCCACGAGCACTCGGCGCAGCGTAGCCGCGTCGAGGCTGTAACGGTTGCGTTCGAGCACGTGCCCGGCGCTGTGCGAGCCGATGCGCAGGAACAGCGCCTGGATGCGCTCGGGCGTGAGGTCCTGCTCGGTGAGGTCGGTCACCACGACGCCCATGCCGTCGTTCACCGCGACCGAGGTGAACTCGGGCACGATCACGCCACGTGTGGCGATGCCGATGCTGGACGGCACCTCCATGGAGCCCTTCTGGTGGCGGTCCGGCAAACCCAGCACCGACGTCACGTAGGGCAGCCGCGCCAGCTCGGTGAGGCGCGCGTCCACGGCCGCGGTGTCATGGCCCGCGAGCGAGAGCAGCGAGAGCACCGCCCGGTCAGCGGAGTCACCCCGCGCGAAACCGGCCTGCGTGGACTGGAGAGCACTCGCAGCGGACATCTCAGCCTCCTCGTTCCGGGCTCCCGGCCCGGATGGGTGACGGCCAACGGCCACTCCCTGCCCGATCATGCCGACCTCCCCGCCCGCCGCGGACGCGGCAGGCGGAACGACGACCACACCTCACGAATCACGACCCACTCGGAAGCCGACAGTGCGCGCACGAGCAACAGCGTCAGCACGTAAGTCGCGGCACCCGCCACCACGACCAACGGCAGCGGTGCGCTGCGCAGTGCCCATAGCCACACCGCCATCACCAGTGCCGCGGCCAGCGGGCGCGCGGACTCACGCACGAGTGCGAAGAAGCTCACGTGTCTTGCAAGAGCGCCATGGCAGGCCGCGAACACGAGCACCTCGGCCACCACGAACGTCCACGCCGCGCCGGCCACGCCCCATGCGGGCACGGTGAGCAGGCAGCCCAGTACGTTTACGAGCAGCCCGGTCATCACGCCCCACAAGTAGACGTGCTGGCGGCCGACCGCCGCGAGCAGGTAGCGCGACTGAAGATTGAAGAACACGAACGGCAGCGCCAGCGACATGACGCTGAGTGCCGCGGAGGCTCCGGCGTATCCGGCGCTGTCCTTGAACAGCATCGGCACGATGCGGTCGGCCAGCATGAACAGTCCCGCCGCGAGCGGCAGCGACACCACCCACTGGTACTTGAACGCGGAACGCAACGGGCCAGACAGGTCGGCCGTGGCCTCGGCGCCCAGCCGCGCGAACGCGGGGAACACGGCCATGGCCAACGCCGAGCCGAGGAACCCGAACGGCTGCGACAGCATGTAGGCCACGTTGAAGCACGCGACGTCGATGTCGGTGGACAGCGCTTTCAGCACGAACATGCCGACACGGCCGTAGAGCACGACCAGCAGCAGCGATGCCGCCACCGGCCAGCCCTCGGACGCCAGCCGCGCGAGGCGCGCCGGCGAGATCGAGAGCGAGGGATGAAGCCCCAGGCGCGACAACATCGTCGCACCAACCCAAGTCCGAAGCAGGAAGGCCCCCACGGCCATTGCCAGCAGGACAGGGAGAGTGGCGCCGAGTGCCACGCCCAGGGCGATACCAAGGAACCAGGCCGTCTGGCTGACGAGCAGGAGGATGGCCTCGAGATCGAGGCGCTCCGCCGCACGCAGCATCCAGATCGAGACGTCCTGGCCAAAATCGAGCACGGCCGCGGCCGTGACCAGCATGAGCAGCAGTGCATCGGCGGGCGCGAGTGCCACAGCCGACACGGCACCTGCGCCGAGCAGCAGCACCACGGCGACCGCGCCGCGAAGCAGGAGCGCGTCACCCAGCAGTCGCGAGGCCGCGGCTGCATCCCGAGCCGCCTCGCGCGTCACGATGACACCCGCGCCCAGGTCGGCCACGCTGGCCAGCAGCGGGATCAGCGCATAGTAGAACGCGTACTGGCCGTAGCCGGCGGCCGAGAGGTGGTTGCCGAGCAGTACCATGGCACCCACATTGAGGAGTGCGCTCAGCGCTTGCGACGCGGCGCGCAGCGCCGTGTTGCGGCCGGCCCGAGTCGCGGACGAACGCGGAGCAACCGGAGCCACCGGCGGGACCGGTGTGGCACTCGACATGGCCTCGGCAAGGCTCACGCCTGCACCTCCTCGGCGAGCGAAGCGGGCACCGGGATGCCGCGTCGGGTAAGACAGTCGCTGTAAAGCCGCTCGAGGCGACGCACGATCAGCGCCTCATCGAACTCGGCCTGCACCACGTCGCGGCCGCGCTCGCCCATGCGAACGCGCAACTCGGGATCGCCCGCCAGCTGTTCGAGCGCGTCCGCCAGCCCGGCGACGTCGCCGACCTCGACCAGGAAGCCGGTGTCGCCATCGCGCACGACTTCGCGGGTGCCGTTGACGCGCGTGGCCACCATGGGCAGCCCCGACGCCATGGACTCCAGCGCGGCGCGCGGGATGCCTTCCTTGAGCGAGGTGAGCACGCCGATGTCCGAGCGGCCGAGCAGCGCCGGAATGTCATCGCGATAGCCGAGGAAATGCACCTGGGCGGAGATCCCGAGCGAGGCGGCGTGCGACTCGAGTACCGCGCGGCCGGCGCCGCCGCCGATCAGCCACAGTTCGAATGGCACTCCGCGCACGGCCAACTGCGCCACGCCGTCGAGCAGCATGGCGTGGTTCTTGACCGGCTCCATGCGCGCCACGCACGAGATCACCAGCGGACGGCCCGTCTCGCGCGACGGCGACGCGTACTGGCCCAGCGCGATGCCATTACCCACGTAGTGCAGCCGCTCCCGCGGCACGATGCCAAGACGCACTGCCT
>CAZADU010000693.1:0-1532 GCA_964483945.1 uncultured bacterium | reverse complement strand
TGCACAAGTTCCACGTGAACTGCCGCGCCGTCATCGGCCAGGTCGGCAACCTCGAGCACGAGAACCGCTCGCTCGGAAAAGCCGGCCGCAGCCGCTGGCTCGGATATGCGCCGTCGGTGCGAGGCGTCGCGATGAACCCCGTGGATCACCCGATGGGCGGCGGCGAGGGCAAGACCTCGGGCGGCCGTCATCCGTGCTCGCCGTGGGGCAAGATCACCAAGGGCCTCAAGACCCGCCGTCGCAAGCTGAGCGATTCGCTCATCGTGCGCCGTCGGAAGAAGTAAGGGGAGCCGGACACCATGGCGCGTTCTATCAAGAAGGGGCCGTACGTCGTCGACTCCCTGGTGCGGAAGATCGAAGGATTGAACCGCAGCGGGGAGAAGCGCGTGCTCAAGACCTGGGCAAGGCGCTGCACCGTGCTGCCCGAGTTCGTCGGGCACACGCTGGCGGTGCACAACGGCAACAAGTTCATTCCCATCTATGTGACCGAGAACATGGTCGGTCACAAGCTGGGCGAGTTCGTGCCCACGCGGATCTTCCGCGGGCACACCGAGAAGTCCAAAACGGTCGAAACGCCCGGGAAATAAGCCATGGAAGCCAAAGCCATCCAGCGCTACGTGCGCATCACGCCGAGCAAGTGCAATCAGGTCCTCGCTCTGATCCGCGGCAACAGCGTGGAGCAGGCGCAGACGACGCTGCAATTCACGCCCAAGCTGGGCGCTCGCATCGTGCAGAAGGTGCTCAAGTCCGCGGTCGCGAACGCGCTCCACGAGGGCAAGGTCCGCGTCGAGGATTTGTTCGTGAAGGAAGCCGTTGTCGGCGCGGGGCCGACCCTGAAGCGCTGGCTGCCGCGCGCGCAGGGCCGTGCCACACCGCTGCTCAAGCGCACGAGCCACGTGTCGGTGACCGTGGCCACGAGGGAGTCGTAAGACCATGGGTCAGAAAACCAATCCGATCGGCCTGCGGCTCGGGATCGTAAAGACCTGGGACTCGCGCTGGTTCGCCAAGCGCGGGTACGCCGAGTTGCTGAAGGAGGACCTGCTCATCAAGCGGTACCTCAAGAAGCGCCTCTACCAGGCCGGCATCTCGCGCATCACGATCGAGCGCAAGGGCGAGAAGGTCACCATCGGCATCAAGACGGCGCGTCCGGGCCTCGTCATCGGCCGCAAGGGCGAGCAGGTCGACAAGCTCTCCGAGGATATGAAGCAGCTCACCAAGAAGCAGGTGCAGCTGAACATCGAGGAGATCAAGCGCGCCGACCTCGACGCCCAGCTCGTGGCCGAGCACATCGCCAAGCAGCTCGAGCAGCGGGTATCGTTCCGCCGTGCGATGAAGAAGGCGATCGCCTCGTCCATGCGCGCCGGTGCGCAGGGCATTCGTGTGAACTGCACGGGCCGTCTGGGTGGTTCGGAAATGGCCCGCTTCGAGACCTATCGCGAGGGCCGCGTGCCCCTGCACACCCTTCGCGCGGATATCGACTTCGCCCGCGCGACCGCCAACACGGCCTATGGCACGTGCGGCGTGAAGGTGTG
>CAZADU010000692.1:0-1703 GCA_964483945.1 uncultured bacterium | reverse complement strand
GCCAGTTCGCGCGCGCGCTGGCGCGCGCCACCGGCGAGCGGGTGGTGGCGGTGGAGCGGAGCACCGAGCAGTTGGTGCGCGCGGTGCATCTCGCGGCCGAGGCCGGCGAGGGCTCGCTCGTGGACTTCCGCGAGGGTGACGCCGCGGACCCGCCGCTCACGGAAGCCGAATGGGGTGGCTTCGACCTGGCGCACACGCGGTTCCTCCTCGAGCATGTGCCTGCACCACAGGCAGTCGTGAACGCCATGGCGCGTGCGGTGCGGCCGGGTGGGCGCGTGGTGCTGGAGGATGACGACCATGCGGCGTTCCGGATGTGGCCCGAAGCCCCGGGCGTCGAGACCGTATGGCGCGCCTACATGCGCACGTACGACCGGCTCGGCAACGACCCGCACGTGGGCCGCCGGCTGGTGGAGCTGCTCGCGACCGCCGGGCTGTCGCCGCGACGCATCGCGATGCCGCTGTTCGGCGCATGCGCGGGCCAGCCCGAGTTCCCGGCCTACGTCGCGAACCTCGCCGCCATCTTCGATGGCGCACGCGACGCCATCCTTGGCACCGGAGGGGTCAGCGCCGGCACGTTCGACGAGGCGCAGGCTGCGCTGCGCGCATGGGGGCGGCGCGGCGACGCTGCGCTCTGGTACACGATCAGCTGGGCCGAGGCGGTGAAGCCGTGAGCGAGCCCAAGAAGCCGCCGCGCGTGTTGGTGGCGGACGACGACGCCGACGTGCTCGCCGCGATCAGGCTGTTGCTCAAGGGTGAGGGCTTCGAGGTCGAGACCGCCACCTCGCCCGCGCAGGCGCTGGCCGCAGTGGAGTCGCGCGACTTCGACGCCGCGCTGCTGGACCTGAACTACGCGCGCGACACGACCAGCGGCCGCGAGGGCCTGGAGCTGGTCGAGCAGTTGCGTGCGCTGGACCCGACGCTGCCGGTGGTGGTGATGACCGCGTGGGGCAGCGTCGAGGGCGCGGTGGCGGCCGTGCGCCGCGGCGCGCGCGACTACGTGCAGAAGCCGTGGGACAACGCCCGCATGCTGCAGACCATCGTCACGCAAGTGGAGCTGGGCCGCGCACTGCGCGTGGGCCAGCGACTCGAACACGAGAACCGGCTGCTGCGGCGTTCGGGGAGCCCTGAGATGATCGCCGAGTCGCCCGCGATGCGGCCGGTGCTCGAGCTGCTGGCGCGCGTCGGGCCTTCCGAGGCCAACGTTCTGGTCACCGGCGAACACGGCACCGGCAAGGAGTTGGTCGCGCGCATCCTGCACGCCAGCTCCCCTCGCGCGAACCGTGCGCTGGTGACGGTGAACGTGGGCGGGCTCGCCGAGGGCGTGTTCGAGAGTGAGCTGTTCGGCCACGTGAAGGGGGCGTTCACCGGTGCCAATGCCGACCGGGTCGGTCGGTTCGAACTGGCCGATGGCGGCACGCTGTTCCAGGACGAGATCGCAAACGTCCCGCTGGCGCAGCAGGCCAAGCTGCTGCGCGTGCTGCAGACCGGCGAGTTCGAGCGCGTCGGCAGTTCGCGCACACGCGCCGTGAGCGTGCGGCTGGTCTCGGCCACCAACGCCGATCTGCACATCGAAGCTGCCGCGGGCCGCTTTCGCGAAGACCTGCTGTTTCGCATCAACACGGTCGAGATCCACTTACCGGCGCTGCGCGAGCGGCGCGACGATATCCCGACGCTGGCCGCGCATTTCCTGCGCCGGCATGCGC
>CAZADU010000691.1:0-5123 GCA_964483945.1 uncultured bacterium | reverse complement strand
GGCAGGTGCAGCAGGTCGTCGAATGACAGTCCCTGGTGCGAGCCGCGCGCCTTCTCGATCTCGTCGATCACGGACTCGACCTTGTCGGGCGGGTAGTCGGGGAGGCGCGCACGCACGAACCGCGTGTTGATGTCGCGGATCATCTTGCGGCACTCCTCGGTGTACTGCGCCACGGCCTCGCGATTGGTGAGGTCCTTGAACCCGAACGACAGGTTCTTCTGGCCGCCGCGCTCGTCGCCGAACATCTCGAGGCCGCGCGCGAACCACTTGTTGACGGAGTGCTGCACCAACTCGAGGCTCGCGAGCGGATCGCCCTTGGCGGCGCGCTCCGCGAAGCGGCGCAGCGGGATCACGCCGGCCGCAAGGTGGAACGCCTCCTCGCGCAGCATCGGCGGCATGCTGTCGGCCATGGGCTTGTACGCGCACACCTTCTGCATGGTGAGCTGGTACTTGCCGACGCGGTTGATGAACGCCGCGAACGTGATGTTGTCCATGAACGAGTCGTAATCGAGGTTGAACGCGTCCAGGACGTGGTTGCCCGTGGTCATGGACAGGATCTCCTCGACCATCTGCTCACCGGTCACACCGCCGCTCACGTGCGACCAGTCCTTGTCGAGCAGCAGGTGCAGCATCTGGTAGCCGTGGCGCAACTCCTCGGCCATCACCCGTAGCACCCAGGCTCGATCCTGATCGTCATAGGCGCGGTCCACCGTGCCGGCGTGCTGCTGGATGCTGCCGAACTCGGTGCTGGCCTGCGCCTTGATGATGGCGAGCAGGTGATGCGCCTGCTCCTCGGTGAGCTGCTCGGGTTCGAGCCGCTTGGGCTGGCCTTTCTGCTCACCCACCGAGATCACGTCGGGCGTGCCGATCTCCAACTTGGCGCACAGGCAGAACTTCTCGTCCTTGGGAAAGTACTTCTCCCAGTTCGTCATCAGTGTTTCGTAGTCCTTGAAGTGATGACGGCGCCAGTGCTCGACCGCACCGTGGTACTTCTTCTCGAGGGTGACGTTTTCGACCTTCATGGGGGCGATGGCTCCTTGGCCCTTTAGATCCGCATCTCGAGCGCCTGCAGCGGCGCCGGCGTGAATCCGATGGCCTTGAGGAACCCGGCCACGCCTCCGTCGTTCGTATCCACCAGCGTGCGCACCGATTTGGCACCCTCGGCCGTGAAGTGCAGCTTGATTGCGTCGAACAGCTTGCGGCCCAGGTCCTGGCCGCGGAAGTCCGGGTCGATGCCGAAGCGCTCGATCCAGCCGCTCGGCTCATCCAGTCCGAACTCCCCGGCGCGCAAGTCGCCGAGCATGAAGCCCACGATCTTGCCGCTGGATTCGGCCACTTGAGAAGCACCGGGGTCGCGGCGCGTGTAGTACATGATCCGCTCCTCCCAGATCTCAGGCCGATAGATGCCGGAGATCTTCTCGTCGATTCGGACGATTCCCGTGATGTCGAGTTCGTCGAGCGGACGGATCTTCAATGCGGTCGAAGTATCGGGCATGGCGCGCTCCGGTGGCGGTGGGCAGGGGGCAGGGTAAGCCAGTCGAAATTAGCAGCTTTCTCCGGGGGGCGCAGGCGTCGGGGACGGGTCAGGACCACCTACTGTGCCCAGCAGGGGACCGGTCGTGGAGCCGTTGTGCCAATCGGCCCGGCAGGTTCGTCGGTCAATTGCGTGACCGCTCAGGCCGCACCGGGCTGACGTGCCCGCCGCCGCCTGCTAGCTTGGCTCTGAGTTCGCGGGGAACGCTCGCGGGATCGAACCTGCGCGAGCCTGCCCCCGACCCCGAACGTTCGCCGCCGGCGCCCCCCCCGGCACCGACGCTCAAGTTCCAACTGACCCGCCGCCTGCGAGGGCGAGCGGAGACCGAGAGGACCAACATGAAGAACATCGCCAGACAATACCTGCTGCTGCTGACCCTCGCGGCGACCCCTGCGTTCGCGCAGGCGCCCGCCGCCGCCGACACGAGCAAGCCCAGCTTCGATGCCACCAGCAAGGTGACGCGCTACTCCACGGTGCTTGCCGTCGACACCACGAGCCGGCTCCTCACGCTCCGCTCGCAGGAGGGCGACACTCTTGTGGTGCCGGTGAAGCCCGAGGTGAAGACGCTCCACCAGCTCAAGAAGGGCGACCGCATCAAGGCTGTTTACACCGAGCAGCTCAATATCCGCGTCGAGACGGTCGGCGACGTCGATATGACCGTCGAGCGCATGCGCAGTGACGCCAAGCCGGGTGCGAACCCATCGGTGACGCTGACCGAGCGAACCATCTACAAGGCGACGATCGCCTCAATCGACCTCACGAAGGGCACCGCGATGCTCAAGGACCCGAGCGGCGAGGAGTCCGAGGTGACGCCGCTCAAGCCCGAGAACCTGACGCGTGTGAAGGTCGGCGACATCGTGGTGATCACCGCGATGCAGACCGTGGCGATGTCGCTGGACAAGGACACGTCGAAGAAGGCGCCGGCCAAGAAGGCCGCGCCGAAGAAGTAGCCGTCTCGGTACGGGCACGGCGGGCCGCTGTCGCCCGCCGTGCCCGCTTCGATTGCGTCCCACGTACTTCGGACCGAAAGCCCCGGAGCTCCCCCACGCATGAGCCGCCCCGAGCAGCCGCGCCCGCCGTTCCAGTTGGCTCCGCTGCTGCTCGCGGTGCTGTTGCTGGCGCTGCTGCCGTGGCTCAGCACCTGGTACGAGAGCGGCCAGTGGTCATCGTCGCCGCGTGAGACGTGGTCCTCCAGCCTGGCCTCGACCATCGCCATCGCGTTCGGCGTGTGGGTGATCGTGTTGCTGCGCCGCGAGCGCGCCGCAAATCTTCAACATCTGGCCGACCTCGAGGCGCTCACACTGGCCGACCCGCTCACCGGGCTCGGCAATCGGCGCGCGCTCGAACTCGAACTCGTGCGCTCGATGCTGCGCTCGCGCCGGCTCGACCACCCGCTGTCGCTGCTCTACCTGGACGTGGACAACCTGAAGCAGGTGAACGACCGCTTCGGTCACGCCGCCGGCGATGCCACACTGCGCGCGGTGGGGCACGGCGTGCGCCAGTGCTCGCGCGAGGGCACCGACAGTGGCTTTCGCGTGGGCGGTGACGAGTTCGTGCTGATCGTGCTGGCCGGCCAGCGCGGTGCAGAGCTGCTGGCGAGCCGCATCGACGAGAGCTTCCAGGCGCGCTCGCCACACGAGAGCCGGTTGGCGCAGGGCGTGGTGGAGTGGGACGGCGCGATGTCGGCGAGCGAGCTGATCAACGAAGCCGACCGTCACATGTACCGGAACAAACACGTCACGCGCGGCGCCGATGTGCGGGCTGAGGACACGGCGGGGGACTGAAGGGCGGGGGAGGCGCCGCCTGGCGCCTACCTCACGACGGCGACACGCGCGGTGCGGGTGGTGCGACCCGTCGCGTCGGTGACGCGCAGGAAGTAGATGCCGGAGTGCCGCGCCGGGCCATCGTCGAGGTCGAGCGTGACCGCGTCGTCGCCGGTGCCGCTGGCGTCGAACCGTCGCTCGACGACGACCCGGCCCTGCAGGTCGTAGAGACGCGCCGTGAGCGCGCCCGAGCCACCCGCGAGTTGGAACGAGAGTCGTGCTCCCGACACCGTCGCGAGCGTGAGACCCAGCCGCTGGTCCACATCCGGCCGCCAGTGGCTGGACTCCTCGCTCCGCCACACGTAGCGAGTGTCCACGCTCTCTCGCCTGATGCGGTAGCGCCACGTCACGCCGGGGCCCGCGCCCAAGTCGTCGAACGCCAGCAGAGAGTCGGCAAGCGCCCGCACGGTTGTGAGCGAGTCGAAGGGGCCGTCACCCGACGCACGTTCGATCGTCCAGCGGCTGCCGGGAGCGAGGGTGGAGAGCGTCCAACGGACACGTGCTCCAACTCCCGAGCCCGTGATCGTCGGCGCCGCGCACGTCGCGACGCAGTAGGTGTGCATCCATCGGTTGAGCCCCTCGCTGGTGCGCCGCCACACCACCCAGACGTCGTCGTTCACGTCGCGCGTCACGGTCGGTTCGATCCAGCCCACCTGTTCGCTGTTCGGGAGTTCCTCGGGCGGGTCCCAGCCGTGGTCATTCGGGAACGCGATCACCGCCACGTCGCGAAACGTCTGGGCGAAGCCCAGGTTGTTCCACACGATCAGCGGATACTCGGTGGTGTCATGGTCCACCGAGAACCACGCCGGCTGGTAGTTGTCACCCGGGTTCGGGAGGAACTGCATGCTGTCGCCGCGTTCCCAGACGCCGTCGCGATAACTGGACATGTGCATCCAGTCGTAGCTCTCCCAGAATAACCACAGCCCGCCGGAGGGGCGGATGCGAAACCGGGGATGCGAGGCGTTGAACGGGCGCGAATCAAGGTTGCCAGTCTCCCGCCAGCGCGAGCCGTCGAGGATGGCGTACGTGAGCCCCGACTGGCCGGCGTAGACGACCATCGCGGTGGTGTCGCCGAGCGGGGCGATCGTGCAGTGGTCCTCGTCCACGCCGAGGCGCTCGACCTCGCGCCACAGGCCAGTGGTGTCGGAGTAGAGGGTGTGGATCTGGTTGAAGAAGTTCCGGTTGTCGTTGTCGGCGCGCACGGCCCAGCGGCGGGTCCGCGAGGCAGCACCTCCGAATTCCGTGCTCTGTTTCGTGGTCGCGAAGATCGAGTCGGGCGGGCCAATGGACTCGTGCGAGGCGTTGAACATGAGCAGCCAGGTCTGGAGCGTGCGCGGATCTTCCACCCCGAGGGCGACAACTCGCCGCGCGAACGACCGATCGATGACGACATCGGGCGCCCCACCCACCCCGAACGTCGAGCGCGCGTGGGTGCGCCAGCCCGAGTCCGACCAAGAGAGTGTATTCCAGTTGCGAATCGTGGACGTATCCCATTTCACACTCATCAGGATATAGGGAAGCCCGGCCTCGCTTCGCTCCAGTTGGGCCTTGCCCAGGTACTCCGATGTGCCAGGCAGTGCCAGTTCCGCAAACGGTGCCCACATGCGGCCGGTAGGGAGCGCCGATGCATTCCCGGAGAGCAGGCCCAGCACGGCCGAAGCGAGCAGCGCTGCGCCACAGCCTGTCCGAACGAATCGCACCCGCACGTGGTCACTCTCCTGATTCGTGGAGTCACAACCGAGTGAAATGGTAGTTGACAGGGGGGG
>CAZADU010000690.1:0-4799 GCA_964483945.1 uncultured bacterium | reverse complement strand
CCGCCCGGAACTGTCGGCGTTGCTTGCGCTGCGACACAAGGCGGCCAGCGCGGCGCGCGGCTACCTTTCGAGCCGGAGCTTCCTCGAGATCGAGACGCCAATCCTCGTGAAACCCACGCCCGAGGGCGCGCGCGACTACGTGGTGCCGAGCCGCGTTCACCACGGCAGCTTCTACGCGCTGCCGCAGAGCCCGCAGCTTTACAAGCAGACGCTCATGATCAGCGGCTGCGACCGCTACTTCCAGCTGGCGCGCTGCCTGCGCGACGAGGACCTGCGGGCCGACCGCCAGCCGGAGCACACGCAGATCGACATCGAGATGAGCTTCGTCAGCGAGGAAGACGTGTTCCGCACCGTCGAGGGACTGTTCGCGGCCATCTGGCAGGAATCGCTGGGCGTGAAGATCCAGACACCATTCCTGCGCATGACCTACGACGAGGCCATGAAGACGTACGGCAGTGACAAGCCGGACCCGCGCTTCGGGCTCGAGTTCACCGACGTGACCGAGCTGTGCGCGCAGTCGCCGCGCAACGTCGTGGCGAACGGGGCGAAGGCCCCGGGCGGTATCGGCGTGGCCATGACGATCCCCGGCGGCTCCGAGATCAGCGGCACGCAGTTGCGCAAGTTCGAGGACGTGGTGAAAGCCGCCGGTGCGGGCGGGCTGACGTTCTTCAAGGTGCTGCCCGCCGACCGCGAGAAGCAGCAGGTCATCTTCCCGGGCGCGCTGCTGGACCAGTTCCTCCAACGCGTGGGTGCGAAGGAAGGCGATGCCGTCGTGTTCACGAACGGCCCGTGGGAGCGCACGTGCAAGGCCCTCGGCGTGCTGCGCACGCAACTCGGGCAGGCCGAGCTGGAGAAGAAGGGCCTGCTCAACAAGACGGGTGCCGAGCAGGACTGGCGCTTCCTGTGGGTGCGCCAGTTCCCGTTGTTCGAGTACAACGAGGACGCCAAGCGCTGGGAGCCCAAGCACCACATGTTCACCATGCCCAATCCCGAGCACCTCGATTTTCTCGAGACCGACCCCGGCAAGGTCATCGCGCAGCTCTACGACGTGGTGTTGAACGGCAACGAGCTGGGCTCGGGGTCGATGCGCATCCACCGCCCCGACATCCAGGAGCGGGTGATGAAGGTGATGGGGCTCACGCACGAGCAAGCGTACGAGAAGTTCGGGTTCCTGCTCGACGCGTACCGGTTCGCCTCGCCGCCACATGGCGGAATCGGCATCGGGCTCGACCGCATCGTCATGCTGCTCGGTGGGCGCGACTCCATCCGTGACGTCATCGCGTTCCCCAAGACCGCGAGTGCCACGAGCCTCATGGACGGCAGCCCGAGCCCAGTCGAGCCCGAGATCTGGCGCGAGCTGGGGTTGAAACCAGCGGCCACGCCGCCGCCCAAGGCCTGACGACAGCTTCGAGCCCGGCGGCGCCCGCGTCGCAGGGCAGAAGGGTCCATGCAACTCAAGCTCGTGAGCAACCTGATCCACCTCGTCCAGCCGGCGGCCTGACATGGACAAAGTGAATCTCGCCGAGAAGTTCTCGCGGTTCAGCGCGCACTGGCAGCCGAAGATCGTCGGCGAGCTGAACGGCCAGCACGTCAAGCTCGTCCGGTTCCAGGGCGAGTTCGTCTGGCACCAGCACGAGCACGAGGACGAGCTGTTCCTCGTCGTGCGCGGCTCGTTCCGCATGGAGTTCCGCGACCGTGTGGTCGAGCTCGGCGAAGGCGAGTTCCTGATCGTGCCGCGCGGCGTGGAGCACCGGCCGGTGGCGGAGCACGAAGTCGAGGTGTTGTTGTTCGAGCCCGCGAGCACGGTCAACACCGGCAGCGCGGGCGGCGAGCGGACGGTCACCGACCTCGAGTGGCTGTAGGCGTGCGGCGCGCTCGCGGCACGTGCCCAAGCTGACCCGCCGTACCCAGCGGAGCCCGTACGTACCGCCGCTGGTAGGCCAGGAACTGGCTTCGGCCGCGCACAGGGCGCGCTCCGGCTGGCACGACGATTTGCCGCCCGGTGCCAATCGCCCGAAGCTCTGAGCAATGCCGGGCCCGCTCGGTCCGGCGATCTGCCGAGCAGTCGTTGGGTCGGAACCTGCACGGCGGTAGGAGTTCACTGTGTCAGCACGAAGGGAGTCCTGCCATGGCAGAGAAGTCCGTCGTTCGCGTGGACACCGGCTCGGGGACGTTCTGGCTCATCGGCTGGATGTTCACCATCGGTTTCGCCAAGCTCGGGTTCTGGAAGGCGATGCTCGGCATGCTGGTGTGGCCGTACTTCCTGGCCATCACGCTGCGTCCATGAGGCTCCCGCCTCCCTCGGCGCCGGGTCAGCTCGGCGCGTCCAGCACCGATGCCCGCCCGCCGCGCGAGATCGCCCGCCAGATCGAGCAGCTCGGCGTGACCAAGGCGCGCACCGATGCGCTCACTGTGCTGGTGCTGGCGGTGCTCGCGGGTGCGTTCATCTCGCTCGGCGCGCTCCTGTTCATCGTGGTCACGACCGGCTCCGGACTCGGCTTCGGCGTCACGCGCCTGATCGGCGGCATGAGCTTCAGCCTCGGGCTCGTGCTCACCGTGGTGGCCGGCGCGGAGTTGTTCACGGGCAACAACCTGCTGGCCATGGCGTGGGCGAGCGGCTTGATCGGCACGCGCGACGTGTTGCGCAACTGGTTGCTCGTCTATACCGGCAACGTCATCGGTTGTCTCGGCACCGTGCTGCTCGTGGTGTGGAGCGGCGTGGCGGGCATGGGCGGCGGCACGGTGGGCGAGACCGCGCTGGCCGTGGCCAGCGCCAAGACGGGACTCACGCTCGGTGCGGCCTTCGCGCGCGGCGTGCTCTGCAACGCGCTCGTCTGTCTCGCGGTGTGGCTCGCCATGAGCGGCCGCTCGGTGGCGGACCGCATCCTCGCCATCCTGTTCCCGATCACCGCGTTCGTGGCGATGGGCTTCGAGCACTCGATCGCCAACTGGTTCTTCCTGCCGCTCGGCTACGCGCTCGGAGGCGCGGACGCGGTGCCGCTCGCGAGCGCGGCCGCGAACCTGCTCGCTGTGACGGCGGGCAACATCGCCGGCGGCACGCTGCTGGTGGCCGGTGTGTACTGGATGGCTTACTTGCGCCCCGGGGCAACGGGCGACCCTCAACCCGACCGGCGCCGCTTGTAGGGCACGATCGGGCGCGGGTCGAGTCGGGCGGGGATTGTGCGCGCTCAGCGTGTGCGGCACACTGCGCGACTTGCCGTCCCATGTCGGCTCGCACGCTCCGTTCCGGTTCTCCAATTCATCTCGCGAGGTTGTGCTCCATGATCAAGTTCATGCTGTTCATCGACGGCACCTGGCTCTACTCCAACACCTCCCGCCTGGTCGAAGCCTCGGGCGAGCCCGGGTTCGTGCTCGACTTCGGTAAGTTGCCGCGCGTGCTGGCCGAGGAAGTCGGCCGCCTCATGGGACACGACGAGTGGACGGTCGTGCGCACGCACTTGTTCGGCAGCTACGCCGCCAACCCGGACACGCGCGACCTGGAGCCCGTCGAGCGGCGGCTCAATTTCTTCTCGATGCTGCGCCAGCAGCACCACTACGAGGTCGAGGCGTTCCCCATCGATTTCCGCGGCAAGCGCTTGCGCCGCACCGACCGCGACCCCAACGACACGTTCGAGCCGAAGGAGAAGTGCGTCGACATCGCGCTCGCCACAAGCATGCTGTTCAATGCGGCCATGGCCAACGCCTATGACGTGGCCATCGCCGTGATCGGCGACCAGGACTTCAAGCCGGTACTACAGAACGTGCGCCGCCTCGGCAAACGTGTCGCGATCGCCAGCATCAACGGAGCGTGCTCGGGTGAGTACTCGGACCCCGCTGACCGCGCCCGCGTGCGTGATTTCGAGATCCTGTGGCTCGAGGACCTGCTGCCTCGTCTCGCACGCCGCTATGATCCGCACTGGCTGGACTGCGCGTCGCCCACGCACAAGGGCGACCGTCGCGTCGAGACGACCTACTACCCGAAGCGCGGAGAGAAGTTCTACTGCCCCGGCTGCCGCGAGGAATTCTCGCGCCAGCGGGAGCTCGCGGTGGCGAGCGGCGGCATTGGTGGCGCAAACGGCGGCAACGGCGGATCAGGAGCCACGATGGCGACCGAGGCGCTCCGCTACGCGCCCATGGACACGATGCTCATGGGCGTCGTGCGCCACAAGCGCGTGGACAAGAGTTATGGCTTCATCATGGTGGACGGCTGCGGCGAGTACGACGGCGGCGAGTATTTCTTCCACGAGAGCGACATCGCCGATGGCACGCGCTTCAACGAGCTCGCCGAAGGCACGGTGGTGGACTTCCAGGTGAAGGCCGAGACCCCGGCGGGCAAGGCACCACCGGCCCGGGGCGTGCGCCGCAGGGTGACGGTGTGAAGCAGCTGGTCGAGGTGAGCGAGGCCGTCGAGATCCTCGCGCGCACACCGGTCCTGCTTGATGCCTGGCTGGTGGGGCTGTCCGAGCCGTGGCTCTCGGCGCGCGAGGGCGAGGGCACGTGGAGCACGCTCGAGGTGGTCGCTCACCTCGCGCATAATGAGGAAACGGACTGGATGCCGCGGCTCGAACGCGTGCTGCAATCGGGCGAGGCGCAGCCGTTCGACCCGTACGAGCGCGAGGGATTCCGCACGTTGTTCCCGGACTGGCCACTCGAGCAGCTGCTGGTGCGCTTCTCGGCGGCCCGGCGCGAGAACCTCGACAAGCTGCTCGAGTTGGGCCTTCGCCCGGTGGACCTGAACCGCACGGGCATGCACCCAGCACTCGGCCGCGTCACCGTGCGCCAGTTGATCGCGGGCTGGG
>CAZADU010000689.1:0-1620 GCA_964483945.1 uncultured bacterium | reverse complement strand
CCGACAGCCTCGGGTGCTCGGCGTTGATCAGCAGGTTGTGTTCGGCAGGCTCAACGTACGACGGCACCCAAAGCGCGAGGTCCGCGCCCAAGTCCAGCCAACGGTCACCGAACGATTGAGTGCTGGCCTCGCTGTCGCGCCAACGTGTCGGCAGGTCCACGGCCTGTGCCGTCGGAACCACCAGCCCATCGGGAAGCTGGACTCGAAACAGCGCCTGCCCGACCGGCGCGATACCGTTCGCATGAACGCGCTTCTCGAGTTGCGCGAGCGCCCGGCTACCTGCGCAGTACATCACCCGGCGCGTCCCGGCACCCGTGCGCAGGCTGTGCCAGCGGCCAGGTGCCAATGCCGAACCGTAGGCTTGATCCGGGACCGAGTTCGCGATGGCCAGGCCGATCCGGAAGACCACGATGCTCAAGCGGCTCCGCCGTAGCGCAGAGCGACCAGAATCGACTGGACCTTGCTCATCCCCCACGGAGTGCGCGCGCGCCTCAGTGGGGTCTCGCCATCGAGGGATGGATGGGGTCTGGTCAGCCATGTCGACGCCTGAGCGGGCGCGCCGAACACCTCCGTGGCTTGGGTCATCAGATCCGTGACCTGCAATGCCTTGACTGCGGCGTCTTGCGGTAGTGCCGAGCCACTGGCCTTGCGACGGCTCACTGTCGTCCGATCGATCCCGGCGAAGTCCAGCACATCTCGCGGTTCGAGGCCGCTGATGGCGGCGAGCTCGCCCAGGAAGTCCGGGTCCAGTCCCTCGACAACCAGCCGTTCGGCAACGTCAGGCGCCATGCGATGCCCGAACGCAGCGCTGCCACGGGTGCCACGCTGAGCGCCATCGGCGACCTGGTCCCCATTCGTCAAGATCAGCTCACGCGCTTGCGCGGGCTTGGCACTGATGCGCGACGCCTTGGTACTTCCCCCTTTCGCGCGCCCCGTCCTTGCAGCGAGCGTGTTGATCACACGCGCCCATTCGACGAGCGACACGGCCGGCAGCGATGGCCGAGCCTCGACATTCGATGCGATCCGTGCAGTCATGCATCAGCCCTCCAATCTGTGCAATTGCACCGCAATTGTAGTGCAACTGCACAGCGGCGGCAACGGCTTCGTTGGCGAGCCTCTATGTCGCAATCCTGAGGCACCCGGGCCGTATCGCTACCGGCGCCGCGACGCGACCCTTCCGAGTGCAACATCGTCGATCAATGCGGGCGCCCATTGTTGTCGTGCATAACGCAAGGCTGCTCCCGGCCGTGCAGGCTCGAGCGGCATGGCCAAGGCGCGTGACATGATCGAGCATGCTGCTGACGCCCGATGACCTGCAGCGAATCGCCGCACGCACGCTGGCCCACTACGAGCGACTCGGGCATCTCGCGACCGGCCTGGAAGGGCCATCGCAGTTGGCCGCGATGGCACGAGTGAACAGTCGATGCGAAGTGCTCGAGCAGAGTTTTCTCGCGCTGGCGAACTTCGGGTTGGCCTGCGTGAGTATCACGAGCCCAAGGCTGCCCGTCCGCCCTGGCCTCGGCAAAGGCTTGCCTGATCCAGGCGAGATTCGCCGCCTTGCGCTCCAGGTGCTCGGCGTCCATCTCCGGCGTGCGGCCGAAGTTGTCCTTGTCGCCCACC
>CAZADU010000688.1:0-2242 GCA_964483945.1 uncultured bacterium | reverse complement strand
TGCCGGTGTCGGCGGCCATGGTGACGGCGTTCATGTCGCTCGAGACCCGGCACGAGTTGCAGCACGCGGTGGACCTCATGCTGGCCGGCGACCAGAAGGACTTCCCGGTGCTCGAGGGTGGGCGCTACCTCGGCATGCTCGACCGCACCGGGCTGGTGCAGGCACTCCAGAAGGAAGGCCCCGACGCGCCCGTGGGCCGCGCCGTGCGCATGGACGTCGAGCCGGTGGATGCGTCGTGGCCTCTGGAACGCGCGTTGCAAGTCATGCGCGCGGGGCGGCGCTCGTCCATGCCGGTCGTCATGCGCGGCCAGTTGATCGGGCTGCTGACACTCGAGAACGTGAGCGAGCTGCTGATGGTGCAGGAGGCCCGCCAGCGGCACGCGGGGATGGCCTGACCAACAAGCGCACGCCGTCGCAGCTGCATGTCCGCTGGCTGTTGCCGCTGGTGGCGGTGGTGGGCGTGTTCGCGTTGTGGCGCGGCAGCCAGGGTATGCGCTGGCGCGAACTGGCCCCAGGGCTCGAGTTCGGCACCGTGCACGGCGAACCGTACTGCCGGCGTGGCTCGGCGGCGATTGCGGTGTTACGCATGGACCCCGAGCGCGTGAAGCTGCGCGTGCGCCACTTCACGCAGAACCTCGAGCGCCGGCCGCTCGACGTGGTCGAGTGGCAGCGGCATACGAACGCCGTGGCCGTGTTCAACGCCGGCCAGTTCTATCCCGACTACCGCTACATGGGGCTGCTGGCGAGCGGCGGCGAGTGGGTATCGAGCCGGCCGCACCCGGGCTACCAGGCGCTGTTCGTGGCCGGGCCGCAGGGCGAGGAGGAGCGCAGCAGCGCGCGTGTGATCGACCTTGCCGGCGAGAGCAACTCGCCTGACTCGCTGCCGTGGAACGAGGTCGCACAATCCTACATGCTGTTCGACACCTCGGGTGCGCTGCGCGTGCGCCGCAGCGAACGCATCGCCAACCGCACGGTGGTTGCCGAGGACCGCGACGGCCGGTTGCTGGTGATGGTGTCCGAGGGTGCCTACACGCTGGCCGACATCGCGCACGTACTGCAACGCTCGCGGCTGCGCCTCACGCATGCCATGAGCATGGACGGCGGGCGGGAGGCCGAGTTGGTGGTCGCGCAGGGAGCGTTCCGCTATGCGTCGTTCGGTACCTGGACCAAGGAGGACGAGCACCCATCGGCGCCTGGGGCGCGCGTGCCGCTGCCGGCGATCGTGTCGGTGGAGCTGCCGTGACCGCGCCCCCATCGGCGACGACTTCACGGAGACCCGTGCGTCCGGAGGCCGCATGAGGCCATGAGGCCACGTTTCTCGTGCGCGGTTTGCGGCAGGCCGATCACGCGTCGACCACCCGACGCGAAACGCCCGCGCCACCTCACCTGCCCGCGCTGCCGTTACATGCTCTACGACTACCCGCGCTCGGCCTGCGGCATGCTGGTCGTGAAGCAGGACCGCGTACTGATGCTCGAGCGCGCGCACGCGCCGCGCGTGGGCTACCTGGACTCGCCGGGCGGATTCATCGAAGCGGGCGAGGATCTGGAGGCCGCCGCACGGCGCGAGTTGCGCGAGGAGACGGGTCTGCGCGTCGGGCGTGCGGACTGGCTGGGGTTCTACTGGGATACCTACTTCATACGGGGCTTCGGCCGGTTCCCGGTCATGAACTTCTACTGGGCCGCCCGCTGGCGCAGCGGCGAGCCGCGCGCCGCCGACGATGCGGCCAGCGCGGCGTGGGTGCCACTGGGTTCGCTGCCCCGGCTTCGCAAGCGGTTCGCCTGGGCGCACATGACGCCGCTGCTGCGCGACCTCTCGGCGTGGGCGAAGCGCGACTGAGCGTGCGGGGCGACCGAGCCCGGGGCACCGTCGGAGGCCTCGACGCGAGCTTGTGTGAGCCTCTCGACGCCGCGGCCGGAGCCCGAACCTGGAAGTGCTGCTCCGGCCGAACGGGTGCGGCACCGGTCTCTCGCCGAGTGTATGCTCCACCCATCGCCCACCGTATGTGACCATCAGAGGAGGCCCCCGCATGAACCCGCCCCAGGAACAGGCCACGCTGGCCGCGAAGCCCGCCACCGGTGGTACCGGCACGCTCCAGCTCTATGTGGGCGGCCGCTGGGTGGACTCCACGGCCAAGGTCACGGGCGAGGTGCGCAACCCCGCCACGAACGAACTGCTCGCGCGCGTGCCCATGGGTGGTGCCGAAGATGTGGACCGGGCCGTGCAGGCCGCGCTCAAGGCCTA
>CAZADU010000687.1:0-7137 GCA_964483945.1 uncultured bacterium | reverse complement strand
AACTCGTTGAAGCGGCGGATGAGGTACTCGAAGATCAGCCCCATGTCCTCGTTCGGCACCGTATTCGGGTGCAGTTCCACGTCGCAGAACTTCGAGACGACGAGGTACAGAATGTTCGCCTCGCGCATCCGCTCGATCTCGGCCTCAAACTCGAAGAAGTCGAAGATGTCGCGCACGTTCTTCGAGAAGCCCTTGATGTAGCTGACGAGGTGCTTCTCGATGTTGTCGGGGTCTCCCTTCAGCTTCTCGAAGTCGAGCGGGGAGTGGTTATGGAAGCGCTGGCCGGCGGCCCCGTTTAGCTTCCGGTCGAGCGCGTCGCCTTCGACCTTCCCCCCCTTCAGTTTCCTGTGTTCCGCGAGGGCCCTTTCCTTCGTCGGGGCGAGCACGCAGTCGAATCGACGAAGCACAGTGAGCGGCAGCATGACACGCTCGTACTGCGGCGGGCGGTACGGGCCGCGCAGCAAGTCGGCGATCTGCCAGATCAGGTTTGCGTGGTCATTGTGATCGGACATCGGCGACCCTCTTTAGGCGGAAATCCTGCCTGACTATCGCTGGGAACTGCCGGCACCTCGAACCCGGAGGTGAGTTCAAGATGCACTTTGACTGGCGACAACAGCCTCCGGGCTGACACGATGACGAGCTGGCGTGCACTCCCTTGTGGACGAGGGCAGGCCAACTGATCCTCGTCAGAGGCATAGCTCAAACAACCCGTGCAAGCGTACGATGGCCCAACATCAAGCGCCACGCAACCTTATCGCGAGGGCAGCAGTTCGTTCACGCGGAATCGATTCGGACAATGAATTGCCGCTAGGGAGCGGGCAGCTCCGGATCACGGCCAGGTACGGGGCAGTCGCCGCAGAACAGAGGCGCTTGGAGTTGCCGCGTTTCGATGGACGGGTGAATCATGATTGTTCCGCGACGGTGCCGGGCGCAGCTTCGTTTCGCTTGGGGTTGCCCCCGGACCTGAGCGCGCACGAGGAGTGGTCGACCTAATTCGCGATCAGACCAAGGATCATCCCAATGGTCCCTCGGCAGGCCGTGCCCTCCACCCGTGGGCCCTTCGGGTATTCTCTCGTCAGCAGCCACCGCGCACGCCCCCAAGTGAAGTGAGCCGGGAATGCTGAAGCTTAGGCCAGCGAGTGCGCTGCTCCTCGGCGTCGTCGGTGAACGAGCTCGTCGGAGAAGCGTCGTGCTGAGGGGTTGAGGACATATCACTCTGCTAGCGATGGAGTCGGCAATGGGCCAGAAGCAACGCAGACCAGACCAAGGGACCCGCGGCGCTGTCGGCCCCGGACTCGTCGATGAACTTCGTGCGAGGGTCACGCAAGAACAACGCGTGCTACTGACCCGCCTTTGGAACCCGAGTGCGCCGTTTGGATGGACCCCGGCGAAGCTGCTCTTTCATCAGCTCCCGACGACTGCCTCCCGAACGGCGCTGGAGGGGCTCGGAGGCAGCGCCGTCGCCGAAACGCATGGCACCAAGGATGAGAGCTACGCGCTCATGCTTCTTGGCGCGTTCCTCGGCGACCGAGGACCAGAGCTTGAGAAACTTCTCGCTCGGTACCTCGCCTACCTGGTTCAACGATACGACGCCGATCCATCGATCAGTGCGATCTCCAGCCAGGACGTGGCCCGAGACCTCATGCTCTCGGATCCCGAGCTCAACGACCTTCCCTACCTGGTCAACATGGCGCTTCCGAGCCTCTGCAGTGGCAGTTCGCGAAGCCAGGACGGCTGGACGCTTGGTGTGCCGCGAGACATCCACGACTTGGCCGAGGTCCGCGACTGGCCGAGGTACATCCGCGAGCGCGCTCTTCGCGACTACGATCCAAAGCTCCCTGTCAGAGCGTCGGCCCGCTCCGAGTACGCGAATCGCCAGCAGCTCGTCGCCCAGCGTCGCCGCAAACGGGAGGCCGAAGCGAGCCTCACCGCCCCTTCCGGGAGAAGTAATCGGCGGCGCTCCAGCGCACTTGGACTAAACTGGCTGATGCCGTTCGCGCCGAAGGAGGCTCCTGACTGGCCATGTCCGACCTGCAAGCTCGGCAGCCTCATGCCAGTCGAGAAGTCAATGGCGGCCTACGAGACCAAGCTTTCGCGTGAAGCGAGCAACAACGAGGACTGGACGCCTGAGTGGCGTGAAGAGGTCGCCTCACTCGCCCTTCGCTGCGCCCGACCGGGCTGCGGCGAGTACGTGCTGGTCGCTGGGCACCTCGGACAAAAGCAGGTGGAGGGTTATGAGACGTTCGTGGCCGAGTTCCGACCATCCTACGTTCAACCCAGCCCGGATCTATTCAACCTGCCCCCCGACTGCCCCTCGAAGATCGCCGAGCAACTGCGGCTGACATTCTCTCTATTCTGGCTGGACGCTCCAGCAGCTGCGAACAGCGTGCGCTCTGCAGTCGAACGATTGCTCGACCACCTGCGGATCGCCAAGACTGCCCCCGGAGGCCGGAAGACGCGTCTCTCGCTCCACGCTCGTATCGAGCGGTATCAGAAGCTCAACCCTGAACTGGGGGACACTTTGATGGCGGTCAAGTGGATCGGGAACGAAGGGAGCCACAGTCGCGAGTTGACTAGGCCCGACCTGGTCAAGGCCTTCGAAATGCTGAGCTACGTGCTCGACAAGATCTTCGACAATCGCGCCACGCGTGTGGCCAAGATGGCTGGGCGCATCAACCGCGCACGCAAGCGGAAGCCCGCGAAGTAGCGCTACCCGGTCGAATGTGACGGGCCATGGCCACACCAGCCATCAACACGCGGGCGCGAATGCGCCCACGGATCCACCAGTGCTCAAACGATTGTTCTACGCATCCGCCGCCGTTCTCATGCTCGCGCTCGTCTACCACCTCGGCGCCGGCACCGCGACTGCTCAGGCACCGGGCAACCCCATTGTTGCTGCGGAAGGCGGCTTCGGTTACGCCTCGAATGGAGACGACTACATGGGCGGCGGCCCCACTAGTAGAACGACCTGGTTCCTGCTCGGCAACGTGTTCAGTGGCGCGGCAGTGCCCGCCAGGCACGAACCGTGGAGCCAGTTGAAGGCGCGCTACCGGTAACGGAGGCGGGCTGGTTTTAGTCGAGCAACGCGAGGAGTCCGTTTTGGCCGCGATGTGGCGAATTCTGAATCGGTGGTGGCTGTGGGGACTGCTTTATCTCGCCGCGATTCCCGCATTCGCTTTTGTGTATCAGCACCTCCCGCGACCGTTCTACCACGCGACCGCCCACTTCGAGCCTGAGGTGCAGCGCATGCGATTCGTGCTTGCGGATAGCCTGACAGCGGAGATTAGACGTGGGTTCTTCGCGCGGCATCCCGGTGGGCAATACCGCGTCGGTGGCTGGTTGATTCACGGCGACCTGATTTCGGTAGCCAGCGTTCACCGCTCCACGAACGAGAGCGCACCGCTGTACGTAAACGCGCCAGATTCTCCTTACGCCCGCTTCTCACTCACCGCATCCGCGGTGGACACGACGGGGATGGTCATGGCGACGTGTACTGCCGACCTGTCGTTGGACATTTCCGGTCCGAGGTTGCCCGGCGGGCTGCTTGACTATCCCCTCGTCCGTGTGCGCTCTGCGGCTCCCCCGAGCGCAGGCGTCAGGACCACGGCCTCCCCAATCCTTGAAGCGCGTGGCGTGGCTATCTGGCGAAGCATCGCGAGCAGCGATTCGTTCAGTATGAGCATCGTGCAGGGCGTACTCGACGTGGCACCGTTCGGTGCGCCCACCATCCCGCTCTCTAGCGAAATGGTGAATGCGTTGCAGGACTACGCCGATGCCGTGAACGGTTTCCCCGCAAGGGTTGAAGGTAGCTATTCAAGGATGCTGTACATGAGTGCGGTGACCATTACGACGCTGGGGTTCGGAGACGTTGTCCCCGTAACCGGAAGAGCGCGCTTCTGGACAGCAATCGAGGCGGTGTTTGGCATCGTCTTGATTGGTTTGTTCCTGAACAGTGTCGCGGGGAAGGCACGTGCGATTACATCAGGAGGACGCATGCCAACGCGGGAGCAGATAGACGCCATTCACGACGCGCTGGACAGGGGCACGCAGATGCTCGAGCGCGTTGTGTTTGAGGTATCGCAGGGCGACGCGGCCAAGACCAAGGAAACCGTGTTCGAGGCTGTGCGGCACCTCGGTGACTGCAAGGAGGCACTGCGCGCGCTGCATGCGAGGCCGGCTGCGACACAGGCTGTGGAGGGAACCACGGTCGAGCAAGCGGACCGGCGTTCGCAGATGCTTCGCTACGCCGCTGGGGTGCGGTCGAAAGCACAGGAGCACTTGGTGACGGTTGCAGCGGGCTCGTTGGCCCTCACGGTCACACTTCGAGATGTGGCGGTGCCTGCGTCGGTCAGGGCCACTTGGCTTCTTCGCGTGTCATGGATAGCGTTCACGCTGTGCGTGGTGTCGGCGATCGCCGAACGACTCGTGACGTCCATGAGGATGACGGTGCACGGAGTGGGTGGGACCGTACCCAACAAGCGGGAGAAGGTGATGTTGGCCATTCTCCACGGCCTTTCGCTCCTAGGATTCGCCGCAGGCATTCTGGCGCTGGTCATCTATGGATGGGTCAACTTGTAGTGGCCACGCTCCTTGGCTGCGACGCCCCCAAACGCAGCACGAGAGGTGCCTGTGCCATTCGGTCCCAAGCGCGGCCGCCCGAGCTGGTTGCTGCAATGGGCCTCATCTCCGGCCAGCTATCGGAGCAGCGCCACACCCCGAGGCCCTTCGCCAAGTTCCTTGGCTTGAAGCAGAGTCTGAATCGAATCACTCACCCAGTTTTCGATCGTGGCACCCGTGCGCTGGAAACCGAACATCCCGCGGACCCACGCGATCAGGTCGATCCTATCCGCGCTCCCGATCGCGCTGAGTACTTCGCGGATCGCGGCCTGCACCTCCACGGGTGCGACGCGCTCCATGGGGATACCGGATCCCGCCCGTGAACGCACCTTCACGGTGCCATTGGGCAGGGTGAGGAAGTCCCCGGCTCGAACAAGCCTGCCTTTTCGGCACGCGTCGCCGAGGGCCTCCCGGACTCGCGCCTGGATCTGATTCCCCGCCCGCTGGAGCTCCCACGCTTCGGCCACGCGTGCGATCACGTCCCACTCGTGGACCGGGCCTTCCGCGCGCACCACTTCGACAGCTTGCCCGATGAGCATCGCCAAGCGCACCGTGTAGAAGTCCATCGAGCCCGCAGGCTTGGCGAGGGCCGCGCGTTCGTAGGTTGCGCCCTCCGGCACAGGCGCAACCGCCGACGGAGGCGATGGGGCGATCGGCTCAGGCCGCACCGGTGGCTTCCCTGGTCTGCCGTTCCCCGCGGCAGGCTTGCCGTCGCCTGCTACGCGTGCCTTCTCGATCAGCGCGCAGACCCGGTCTAGTTGACGCGTTCGGTCCTTGAACCAGTCCGTGGACCAGATGCGGTAGATGCTCCAGCCGAGGTCCTCCAGGATCTGCTGCCGAAGGCGGTCGCGGTCGCGGGCGGTCTCGCTGCTGTGGTAGCTCGCCCCGTCGCACTCGATCCCGCATACGTACCGGCCCGGTGACGCCGGGTCCTTGACGGCCATGTCGATGCGGTAGCCGGCGGCGCCCACTTGCGACACGACGTCGTAGCCACGCGCCTCGAGCGCGAGCCGTACCTGCCCCTCGAACGGGGACTCTACCTCCGCCGCGTCATCGTCCTTGCGGTCCTCGAGCACGCCGGTCTCTGCGTAGCGGAGGTACTTCCGCAGCAGCTTCACCCCAAGCGTCTCGGACGCGGTGTCGATGTCGTCCGCGTGCATCGAAGCGAAGACGCGCAGGACGGAGCGCGCGCGCGTCACCAAGACGTTCAGCCGACGCCACCCATTCTCCCCGTTGATCGGCCCGAAGTTCAGCCGGACGCGGCCTTGCTCGTTACGCCCGTAGGTCACGCTCAGGAAGATGTAGTCGCGGTCGTCGCCCTGGATGTTCTCAAGGTTCTTGACGAAGAACCCGTGCTCCTTGTCCCTGCTCAGGTACTCGTCCAGCGCTGCGTCGCTCTTTCGCCGGTCGGCGAGAAGGTCGAGGATCAGCGATTGCTGGCGCACATTGAACGTACCAACACCCAGAGTGGGGCACTTCTCCGGGTTGCGTGCGAACAGCGCGGCGTGCTCGCGCACCGCATCGACCACGCGTGCGGCCTCGTTTGGGTTCTCGCCCGAGCCCTGATACCGGCCGCCCTCCACAAACTCGAAGCGCAGCCCGCGCACGGAACAATCGGTGTCCGCGCTTGGAAAGGTCAACAGGCTGCCGTCGTAGAAGGACTGGTTCGAGAACGTGATCAGCGACTCGTGCCGACTCCGGTAATGCCAGCGAAGCGTCGAGGACGGGAAGCTCGAGCGCTGGCAGAGTTCGAGGATGCTCTCCGAATCATCGTAGAGAGGCATCCCGTCCGCGTCGGCTTCCCCGTTGGCCTGCTCGGTCTGGATCGCAAAAAAGTTTGTCGGTGGCAGCTGCTTCTGATCCCCGGTCACCACGAGCTGCTTCCCGCGTACGATTGCGCCGATCGCGTCTTCGGGCGTTAGCTGGCTCGCCTCGTCGAAGATGACGAGGTCGAATTGGTGCAGGGCGGGTTCGAGACACTGCGCCACGGTCAGCGGGCTCATGAGGAAACAGGGCTTGATCGCTCTGATGGCGTCGAACGCCTGAGCGATTGTCTTGCGGATGGGCTGATGGCGCGTCTTGCGCCCGATTTCGCGACGGAGCAGGCCCACCTGGGGCGACAGCGCCGGCTGGGCCAGAGTGGCCTGCGCACGCTGGTGCAGGTCGCCACTGATGACCTGACGGTTCACCTCGTGGATCCGCCGGTCGAGCTTGCGGAACTCGTCGATGCCGCGCTCGTGAAGGTCCGAGTCGAATCCCTTGAGCCGGGGCCGTTCAGCGATGACTTCCTCGAGCCACCGCCTCAAGAATCCGCGCCGGTATGAACGCGCCAGGGTTTCGAATGCTACCGACCCCGTCATCGCTGCCTCGACAATCGCTGCACCCGCCCTCTCCTGGGCGGTGGCCCGGCCGCGAAGGAACGCGCACCACTCGACAGCACGGCCCAGGCTGGAGTGCAGGCCGGCGACGAGTTCTCCCAGCCGGGGCAGTGCCAGCGACCGATGCGCGGCGGGGCCGGCG
>CAZADU010000686.1:0-2731 GCA_964483945.1 uncultured bacterium | reverse complement strand
ATGTCGTCCTCGTGGACGCGCAGCTCCAGCTCGCCGTCGTTGCCGGCCGCGACGACCTCGACGGAGACGTCCTCCGGATGGTCCACCAGGCCCTTGGCCATGTGCACGACCAGGTCGCGCATCTGGAAGTCGTGCGCGTCGGGCTCGCTCGGCTCGCGCGACGCCGCACTCTTGGGCGCCCCGATCACCTCGATGCCGGCGGGTGCGGGGGGACGCTCGGCACGGATGATAATCGCAGCCCGCTCCAGAGCAGCAGGATCGTCAACAGGCCCCACAGGGCTAGCGTCACCGCCGGTCGATTTAGGTGCAGCATACTTAACCCGCCGGCGCAGAGGACGGCCCCACTGGCCCAGATCAGCAGTACGGTTCGGATCGGACATCGAAGCACTCTCGCAAGTCGGTGGTTGGTGTGGTCCTTGCCGCCCTGCTGAACAGGACGGCCGTCACGCAGGCGGGTGACGACCACGAAGATCATGTCGAAGGCCGGGTAGGCCAAGATGAACGGGGCTCCGGCGCGGCCCCAACCCGGCGCGGCTCCGTGCATGGTCATCAGCATGGAAGCGCCGAGACTATACCCCAAGACCAGACTGCCCGCGTCCCCTAGGAAGATGCGGGATTTGGGGAAGTTATGGGGCAGGAACCCGAGGCAGGCCCCCGCCAGGGCGAACTGGGCCGCGGCCACGCCGTAGGCACCCCGCTCCAGCGAGGTCCACCCGAAGCCGGCCAGCGCAACGGCGGCGAGCCCGCCCACCATGCCATTCATGTTGTCGAGGAAGTTGACCGCGTTCATCAGGGCCACGAGTGCCACCATCGTGACCGCGGCCTCGATGCCGATCGGCAGCCCGAAGTCCGGGATCAGCCCGACGACGAGCAGCATGCTGGCCGCGGCCGCCTGCCCGAGCATCTTGATGCCGGGCTGCATCCCGAAGCGGTCGTCCCACAGCCCGACCGCGAGGATGCCGGCCGCACCGACCAGCAGATACCAGGCCTGCCAGTCCGCCGGCGAGTGCGGGATGAACGCGAGGGAGACCGCCCAGGCGGCCACAGCCGTCGCGAACACGATCGCCCCCCCCAGGACAGGCGTGGCCGACGTGTGCAGCTTGCGCGCCTCGGGGTGGTCGAGCCAGCCGACGGCCCACGCGAGGCGGATGCCGAGGGGCATGACGGCCCACGACAGGAGTGCTGCCAGCGCCAGCGCGAGGAGGGGCGTGAGCGGCATGCTCGGCGCTGACGTCGGGAGAGCGAAGCGACCGGTCGACTGTCGCTAGGCGGCCGACACCTCGATCGGGCACGCGATCCCCATGCGCTCACAGTGGTCGCGGATGGTGAGCTCGAGCAGTCGGTCGAGAGTGACCTGCGGGCGGTAGCCCACGAAGCGTCGGATCTTCTGCAAGTCCGGCACGCGGCGCCGCATGTCCTCGAAGGAGCTGCCGTACACCTGCTCGTAAGGCACCAGCTCGATCGGCGAGTCGCTGTGGCACATCCGCTTGATGCGCCGGGCCAGGTCGATCACCGAGATCTCCTCGTCGGTGCCGGCGTTGAACACCTCGCCCTCGGTGTCACGGCCATCGGCCAGTAGCAGCATCGCGTGTACGACGTCGGAAACGGCCGAGAAACACCGTGACTGCTGGCCGTCGCCGTAGACCAGGATGGGCTCGCCGGTCAGAGCGCGCTGCACCATGCTCGGAATCACCATGCCGTAGGCACCGGACTGGCGCGGGCCGCAAGTGTTGAAGCAGCGGACCGTGGTGACGGGAAGCTGGTACTGCTGGAAGTACGCATGCGCGAGGCACTCGTCCACGGCCTTGCCGCAAGCGTATGACCAGCGCAGCTTGTGCGTCGGCCCGACCAGACGGTCGTCGTCCTCCTTGAACGGCACCGACACGCCCTTGCCGTAGACCTCGCTGCTGGACGTCAGGATGACGCGGCGCTGGTGCATGTGCGCCGCCTCGAGGACGACCTCGGTCCCGCGGATGTTGGTCAGCAGCGAGCGGAGCGGGTTCGCGAGCACATACTTGACCCCGACCGCCGCGGCGAGATGGAACACGCGGTCGCACTGGGCGACGAGCCCTTGCACGAGGGCCGGTTCCATGACGTTTCCTTCGAGGAACCGGAAGCGCGGATGCCGAGCGAACGTCGCGAAGTTCTCGACCCGTCCGGTGGAAAGGTCATCGAGTGCCCAGACTTCCTGGCCTCGCCGGAGCAATTCCTCGACGAGATGGGACCCGATGAAGCCGGCACCTCCTGTGACCAGGATCTTCATGATCTCCCTCGAAAGACGTTCAGCCGAGATTAAGGATTCTCCCCGGTGCGTCCTCTCGTCCCACGTCCTTGGAGCCGGGACTTGGTGCGACAGCGCAGGTTAAGGGCGGGTCAGGCGCGGCGTCAACCACGAATAATGAGGAGGAACTCTAGCCGCGGCCCCCCCGGTCGCCCGTGTTCCCGCAGCGGCTCACGCTGGCCTTCAGGCGCGCTTGCGGCGGCCTGCGTGCTCGAGGGCGGATTCATACAACGCATCCATACCCCGCATCATGGCCTCGGTGGTGAAGTGTTCGCCTACCCTGGCGCGGCCGGCCTGCCCCATCCGTTCGCGCTTCTCGGGGTCGGCCAGGATGCAGCCGAGCCCCTCGGAAAGTGCGATAGGGTCACCGGCCCGCACCACCAGCCCGGTCACCCCGTGCTCGTTCACGAACGACGTTCCGGTGCCCAGATCGGTGCTGAGGACCGGCAA
>CAZADU010000685.1:0-2561 GCA_964483945.1 uncultured bacterium | reverse complement strand
AGTCCGATGAACGCCCACTCCAAGGGCACGCGTGGCGGGAAGTGCGCGAACACGGCGACGAGATTGCCGAGCCCGAAGCCGACCAGCACGCCCATCACGCCGCCGATGTTGCAGAGCACGACCGCCTCGAGCAGGAACTGGGTGCGAATGCTGGCGGGGCGCGCGCCGAGCGCCTTGCGCAGGCCGATCTCGCGGGTCCGTTCGGTCACCGCGACGAGCATGATGTTCATGATGCCGATTCCCGCCACCACCAGCGCGATGATACCGATGACGAAGCCGGCGAGCTTCACCCCCATGCTCATCTTGTTGAACTCGGTGATCAGGCTGGCGCTGTTGTAGAACGAAAAGTTGTCCTCTTCACCCGGTTTGACACCGCGTACTGCGCGGAGGATCTGCCGAGTCTGGTCGATCGCCTCGTCCATCAGCTCGGGGGTCTTCGCTCGCACCGTGATGTTCACTGAGCGCGAGTTGCCCTGACGGTCGGTGAGCCCGTAGACATTGACGTAGGTCGTGACGGGCATGAGCACATAGTTGTCGAAGTTCCCGCCGAAGGCCGACTTCTTCTCGTCGAACACGCCGACCACGCGGTACTTGCGCTTGTCCACCAGGACCTCTCGCCCGATCGGGTCCACGAACGGGAACAGCTTCTCGGCGATGGCGTGGCCGATGACCACGACGTTCGCGGCCGCTCGCAAGTCCATGGGTGAGAGGTTTCGGCCGTGCCCGACGTAGTGCGTGTTGTTGGGAGGGTATTCGGGTGTGCCCCCCACGATCGAGATGTTCGGGTTCGTGGATTCGCCGCGGTACTGCACCACGAAGCCGAAGTCCCAGATCTCGGAGCCCACGAGGTCCACCGTGGGAACCTCCCCGCGGATGGCATCTGCGTTCGCCAGCGTGAGCGGCGGGCGCCGCATCGCCTTGCGCCGCTCGGCGTCGGAGGCGAAGCCGCCGGCCGGCCACTTCTGCACCTGGAACGTCTGCGCGCCCAACACGCTCATCTCGCGCTCGATCGTGGCCTGGACCAGCGAGATCGCCGTCATCACCGCGATGATCGACGCCACGCCGGCGACGATGCCCACCAGTGTGAGCACACTGCGGAGCTTATTGGCCAGGATGGCCCCGAGCGACATCGCCAGCAGGTCACGCGGGTTCACGGTTTCGCCCCGATGCGCTCACTCATAGCGCAGTGCCTCGATGGGGTCGAGCCGTGCCCCGCGGTACGCGGGCGCCACGCCGGCGATCACGCCGACCAGGAGCGAGATCAACACCGCGATACCCAGGATCGGCAGCGACAGGCTCGCCGGCATGACCGTGGCATTCAGCAGGGCGGTCACGCCCGCAGCGAGGGCGATGCCGATCGCTCCACCCAGCAGGCAGATGGCGGACGACTCGAACAGGAATTGCAGCAGGATGCTGCGACGGGTCGCGCCGATCGCCTTGCGGATACCGATCTCGCGGGTTCGCTCGGTGACGGACACGAGCATGATGTTCATCACGCCCACCGCGCCCACGAACAGCGAGATGCTGGTGACGAGCAGCCCGACCAGCAGCACCACCCCCATGACGTTGTTGAACGTCCCCACCAGCGTGTCGAGTCGGTTGATCGAGAAGTTGTCGGACTCGACCGGCCTCAAGCCCCGTACCTTGCGCATCTCACCGATCACGACGTATTCCAGATCGGCCATCTCCTCCTGCGACGGGGCCTTGACGGCGATATTGACGTCCGCGTGGCCGCGGCGCCCACCGAAGGCCCGCACGTAGGTGGTGATAGGAATGAACACCTGCCGATCGAAGTTCGGCCCGCCCAGGAAACTGCCGCCCTGCTTCTCCATCACGCCGATGACGCGGAATTCGTGGCGGCCGAGCTTGAGGGTGCGATGGATCGGGTCCACGCCTTTGAATAGCTTCTCGCGGATATCGCTGCCGATGACGCAGACGCTTCGCTTGGAGGCCAGGTCGTACGGCATCAGGAATCGCCCGCTCTGCGGTTGCGCCGAGGAGAGCTGCGACTGCTTCTCGGTCGTGCCGATGATGTTCACGCCTTCCATGGTCTCGGAGCCGCGCTTCACGTCCACGCGCGAGTCCAGCGAGGGGTTCACCAGCGCCCTGCCGCGCAACTTCGTCTCGAGCGCGCGTGCCTCGCGCAGGTCCAGGCCGGGACGATTGCGGTAGAGGAAGAAGTCGTCCATGACCACCCACGGCATTCGCGACACGTAGAGCACGTCGGAACCAACCGCGGAAAAACTCTCGCGGAACCGGTTCTGCAGCCCGTTCACCGCGGTCATCGTGGTCACGACCGCGACGATGCCGATGATGATGCCAAGAGTGGTCAGTGCTCCCCGGGCCTTGTTCGCCGCGAGCGCGCGAAGGGCGATTCGCAGCGACTCCACGAGCATCAGCAGCGATCTCATCCTGTTCGAGCTCCTATCCCTGAGACCCGTCTCCGCCGGTCTTCTCGGGCTTCTTATCGTTGTTGATCCGCACCACGGCGCCGTTTTCGAGGTCCTTCGAGATCGCGCGGTAGCTCCCGGCGACGATCTCCTCGCCTTCCTTGAGGCCCT
>CAZADU010000684.1:0-2788 GCA_964483945.1 uncultured bacterium | reverse complement strand
CGGTGCAGCCGCGCGCGTCGGTGGCGATGACGTCGAATGCGCTCAGCCCCGAGGTCGTGGACGTGCCCGAGACCTGCCCCGTGGCGGGATCCAGCGCCAACCCCGCGGGCAGCGCGCCCGCGTTCACAGCGTAGCAGTAGGGCGCGACACCGCCGGAGGCGGCCAGTGAGGTCGTGTAGGGCGTGCCCTGCACGCCGGGTGGCAGCGGCAGCGCGGCGAGCGAGATGAGCGGGCACGCGGCGCTCGCGTCGGGCTCGACCACCGCCAGGTTGCCCGAGGGCACGCCGTTCATGTTGGTGAACGCGCCGCCGATGTGCACCTGCGTGGCGTCGAACGTGATGACGCGCACGGTGCCGTTCGAGTTCGGGTTCCACGGCGTGACCTCGCCCGTGAGCGGATCCACCGCCGCAGCGCGATTGCGCGTCTGCCCGCCCACCACGCTGAGCACACCGCCCACGTAGATGGTGCCGTGCGCGCGGGTGAGCGCGAACACCGGCCCATTGGCATCGGGATTCCACGCGAGTGGCGCGCCGGTGGTGAGGTTCACGGCCGCCAACCGGTTGCGCAGCTGGCCCCCGACGTTGGTGAAGAAGCCGCCCAGGTAGACGCGATCGCACACCGGCACGATGGCGCGCACCGTGCCGTCCGCGTCCGGGCTCCACGGCAACAGCGCGGCGGTCGCGGGATCGAGCGCAGCGGCGGAGTTGCGAACGTTGCCATTGACGAGGAAGAAGCTGCCGCCCACATAGACCGTGGACGTGCTCGCATCGATGGCGAACACCTGGTTGTCCGCGTCCGCGACCCACGGCAGCACGGAGCCGGTCGCCGAATTCACCGCCGCGAGGTTCGTGCGCGGCTGGCCGCCGACGTTATTGAACAGGCCACCCAGGTAGACGCGCCCGCCCGCCAGCGCGACGGCGGACACCTGCCCGTCCACGTTCGGGTCCCACGCGGTCGCCAGGCCGTTGGTCAAGTCGAGCGCGGCCGCATTGTTGCGGATCGCGCCGCCGATCTGGGTGAAGTTGCCGCCCGCGTAGACGGCGTCCGGCGTCAGCTGCAGGGCCTGAACCTGGTTGTTCGCGTTGGGGTTCCACGCCGTGACCTGCCCGCTCACGATGTCGAACGCCGCGAGGTTGTTGCGCGGCAGTCCGCCGATGCCGTTGAATGTGCCGCCCACGAACACTTGGCCCGCGTTCCAGGCCAGCGCGGATACCGTGTTGAAGGCGCTGGGATTCCACGCCGTCGCCAGCCCCGTGATCGCGTCCAGCGCGGCGATGCGGCTGCGGCTCTGACCGCCGATGGTGAGGAAGTCGCCGCCCGCGTAGAGCGTGCCGCCCGACAGGAACAGCGTCTGCACATTATTGCCGGCATTGGGGTTCCAGCTGGTGGCCAGGCCGGTGCTGGCACTGAGGGCCGCGATGCGGTTGCGCAATCCGCCACCCGCGCTGGTGAACTGCCCGCCGGCGTAGACCGTACCGCTGCCCAGCGCGAGCGACAGCACCTGGTTGTTCGCGTTCGGGTTCCACGAGGTCGCGGAGCCCGTCGACGCGTTCAGCGCCGCGAGTCGGTTTCGCGTCTGACCGTCGATGCTGGTGAACTGCCCGCCGACGTAGAGCAGGCCCGCTCCCGAGTCGAGTGCCAAGGCGAGCACGAGGCCGTTGGCATTGGGATTCCAGCCGGCGTCCGCGGTACCCGCGCTGTAGTCGATGCGCGCGATGCGATTGCGCGACTGGCCGCCGATGGTGGTGAACTGGCCGCCCACGATCAGCCCCGTGCCGCCATCGGCAAACGTGCGCACCGAGGAGTTCGCGTTCGGGTTCCACGCGCTGGTCACGCCGGTGGTCGCGTCCACCGCACCGATGCGGTTGCGCGTGAGCCCGCCGAGTGAGGTGAAGTCGCCGCCCACGTAAAGCACTCCCGTGCGCAGCGCGAGCGCGCGCACGATGCTGCCCGCGCCGGGATTCCACGGCGAGATCGTCTGGTCGGAGAGGATGTGCGCGATGTTCGTGCGCGCGGCCGCGCCCACCGAGGTGAACTGGCCGCCGATGAACCAGCCGCCGCTGCCGTCGGGAATCGCCGCCATCACCGTTCCATTGACGCGCGGGAACCCCGGCGAGACCGTGGCGGTGACCTCGTCCACCGGCACGCCGGAACCCGTCACCGCTCCGACGTACGAGAAACTGCCGCCGACGTAGAGCGTGTTGCCACGCAGCGCCTGCGCTGAGACTTGGCCGTTGGTGATGAAGAAGTCCGTGCGCACAGCCTGCGCGTGTGACGCGGGAACCGGGAACGCGAGCGCGAGCACGGCTCCGATGAGAATGCCGAGTCGCCGCTTGCGCTGCGGCGGCAGAGCCAGTCCCCGAGCCCCATGCGGGACTCGGGGTGCCCGATTCTCGAACTGGGTCGTCACGGCAACAACACGACCCGGACGTTCTGGACACGGTCCTTGAGATGGACCCGGGCGAGGTAGACGCCGGGCGGCATACGAGCGCCCCGAGCATCCTTGCCGTCCCACATCACTGCCTGGCCATTCGCCGACGTCGAGCCGAGGTGCCGCAGGAGCCGACCCTGCAGGTCGAGCACCTCGACGTCGGCCACTTCGGACTCCAGCTCGGGGAATACGAATGACACCGAGCCGCGGCTCGGGTTGGGCTCGGCGCGCACGCCGCCCAGCCCGCTCCGCGGGCCGTCCCCGACGCCGACCGCGACCCCGATACCGATCACCGCATCCGACGTGAGGACCGGCTGCACGAGCAGCCCGGCGTTGTAGAACCGCATGCGCCGCACG
>CAZADU010000683.1:0-6499 GCA_964483945.1 uncultured bacterium | reverse complement strand
GACCCGAGCACGCGTGGCTCCTGGACCAGGGCCTCGTGAGCTACGACAGCGCGACCGACGCCGAGGCCCTGGCGGCGTTTGAGATGCTGGCGCGCCTCGAGGGAATCCTGCCCGCGCTCGAGTCGGCGCACGCGCTGGCGTGGGTGCTGCGCGAGGGCCCGAAGCTCGGGCGAGACACCACCGTGCTCGTGAACCTGTCGGGCCGCGGTGATAAGGACGTGGCCGAGGTGCTGCGTGTGACCGGCCGGTCGCAGCCTGGCGCGTGAAACGAGCGATTGACCGGCCCGATCGCGCCAAGGCATCGCGAGCTGGCGCGCTCGGCGCGAAGGTCGTCGTCCGGGACGTCTCGCTGCTTCTCGCCGCGTGGCTTGCCTTTGCCGCGGCGGTGAGCGGTGGGCACCTGGTCACGGCTTACGACTCGTTCCGCGACATGGCGTCCGCACATGCGATGCTGCGCGGCGAGTGGGGCGGAGACCCGACGGTGCCCGGATTGCCCGCGTGGTACCCGGCGGGGAACTCCGTCCTGTTCGCGGCGGTCGCCCGATTGACCGGCGCATCCGTGCTGCAGGTCTACGGCACAAACCTGTTCTGGTTCAGCTGGACCCTGCCGGTCGCACTCTGGCTGCTGCTCGCACGTGGCTCCGGTCGCGCAGTGGCCTGGGCATCGCTGGCGTTTCTGGCATTGGGATCGCGCTGGTGGCTCACTCACCTCGCCATGCCCATGCCGAGCATCCAGGGAGTCGCGTTTGGCGCACTCACCCTGATGGCTTGGCTTGCGGCGCGCGAACGAGGATGGCCCTTGGCCGTGGGGACCGGAGCGCTCGGCGCGATCGCGATCCTCTTCCACCCGATCTGCGGCGGCTTGCCCATGGCGACGATCCTGATTCACGGGGGACTCTCACCATTCATTCGCGCTCGCGGGGAGGGGACGGCTGAGCGCTGGCGTCCGGCACGCCAGGCGTTACTCGCGGCCGGTGTGTGTGCCGCCGCGGCCGCCCCGATGCTGGTACCGATCCTCGCGGGCCCGGTGCTGAATGCGGCGCCGCGACAGTGGTTCGGTCCCGAGCTCATGGATGCGCGATTCGTCCTGCACGCGGGCACACCGCTCGTGCTGCCGCTCGGGCTCGCGGGCTTCGCTCAATGCGTGCGTTCGTTCAGCCGGCTTGGCTGGCTGGTGGCCTACGCCGGCGTGGCGCTGGCCGGTACGGCGGCGGGATACGCAGCACACGAACTCGGCTGGCCGGTGCCTTACTTGATCCCGCACGAGTTCCAGTGGCACCTGCAGCTCGCTTGGTGCGTCGCCGCCGCACTCGCGACATGCTCCATCGCACGCACGCTTGCGCTGCGCTGGCCGGCGGGGAAGGCAGGGCCGATCGTGTACGGCACTGTGATCGCAGCCCTCGCACTCGGTCCCGCCCTCCTTCAGTGGCCGAGCATGGGGAGTTACGTGCTCCGGCTGGACGAGCGCTGGACCCCGATGCGGGCGCTCGCGTCGGAGATCTCGTCGCTCGCGGAACCCGGCGCGGTTCTCGGATGCGAACCCGAACTGGGCTACTTCCTATCTGGGCTGGCCGGCACACGTGCGCAGCTGTTGCCCGAGGGACATCTCAACACGCGTGCGTCGGTGAAGGACCGGGTGGAGGCGATGCGCACGCTGCTCCAGACGGACGAGGAGCCCCGCTTCCTCTCGGCGCTTGAGCGCCTGCCGTTGGACCTGCTGCTTCATCTGCCTGTGGATCCCCGCCAGATGAGAACGCTTGAACAGCGCTATGCTGGCTGGGACGTGCTGCGGCGAATCCCGCTCTCGGACAGCACCGTGTTCTTCTTCCGGGTCCTCCGCGACACCCCAGCCCCGCCGGTAGCGCTCGAACGGAGTCTCAGATGAGTGCACTGACGTTCCAGCATCGCTACGAGCCGCCCGATGCCGCGATCTCGCCCGGTACGCTGTTGCTGCTGCACGGTACCGGCGGTAACGAGAACGATCTGCTCCCGGTCGGACGCGCCATCGCTCCGGGGGCGGGCCTGCTCTCGCCGCGAGGCCAGGTGCTGGAGCACGGCATGCCTCGCTTCTTCCGCCGGCTCGCCGAGGGCGTGTTCGACCTCGAGGACCTGATGGCGCGAACGCACCAGCTGGCCGACTTCGTGGCGGCCGCGGCCGTGCAACACGAGTTCGATCCTGCGCGCGTGACCGCGGTGGGGTTCTCCAATGGTGCGAACATCGCCGCCGCGATGATGCTGCTGCGCCCCGAGACCCTCGCGGGCGCGATCCTGCTGCGCCCGATGGTGCCGTTCGTGCCGGATTGCCCGCCGTCTCTCGCCGGTCGGCGCGTGCTCGTGGCCGCGGGGCGCACGGACCCGGTGGTGCCGGCGGCACAGGTGGAGCAGCTCACCGCCATCCTGCGCGAGGCGGGCGCGGACGTGACGCTGCATTGGTCGCCGGCCGGGCACACCCTCGACCGCGCCGACCTGACGGCGGCCGTGGCCTGGTGGGGGGCGGGCAAGTGACGCCGGGATAGGCCTGTGCTATGAATCGCCGCCGCTCGTGCGCCCGTAGCTCAACTGGATAGAGCGTCAGCCTCCGGAGCTGAAGGTTACAGGTTCGACCCCTGTCGGGCGCACCACCTGACCCCCTCGGGCCCGTGTGAGCACTGAAGAACCCGCATCCCAAGCGCGATTCAAGCCCAACGCTGCTCGCGAGATGGCGTCGATGTTCGACGACGTCTCCGGGCGCTACGACTTGCTGAATCGCGTCATGACGCTGGGCCAGGATTCGGCCTGGCGCGAAGCCATGTGGCGCCAGGTGCCCGCGGCCGCCCATCGCGTTCTCGACCTTTGCACGGGCAGTGGCGTATCGCTGTCGGGCCTGCGCCGAGCGGGGCGCACCGTGCTCGGCATCGATGTCAGCCTGGCCATGTTGCAAGTCGCGGCGGACGAGCAGGCCGACGGCGGCTGGGCGCCTCGCCTGGCGTGCGCCGATGGCTTTCACCTACCGCTGCGCGCGGGCGCACTCGACGCGGTCACGGTGGCATTCGGCATCCGCAACCTGCGACCGAGGCGAGCGGCCCTCATCGAGATCGCGCGTGTGCTCACACCCGGCGGCCGGCTGGTGGTGCTCGAGGCGGCGGCCCCCGCGCCGGGGCCGCTCGCGCCGTTCGCACGCGCTTGGATCCGCAACGCCATCCCGCTACTGGGTCGGCTCTCGCCCGACCCTTCCGCGTATCGCTATCTGGCCGAGAGTATCTTCGAGTTCGGCTCGGGCCCCGAGTTCGAGGCCGACCTGGCTGCGGTGGGCTTCCGGTTGGTCGCCGCACGCTCGTTCCTGTTGGGCGCCTCGCGGCTGTGGGTGGCCGAACGCGGGCCAGTGGTTGGCCAAAAAACCACCGAGCCGGACGCTTCCGTGCACGGTGCAATGCCGCTTGCGGGCGAAATGGCGCATGCGGTCGGCCGCGAGAACAGCTTCGCGGGGGAGGCCACGGTGTGGCGACTGGCGCGTGCCATCACGTCCACCGCACTGACGGCGGCACTCGCCTGGGCACTGGTGGTCTGGCTCAAACTGAATGTCAGCCTGCCCTTATCGCCGCCGCAACGGTTCGCCGGGTGGGTGCTCCTGATCGGCGGGCTGGTGGTGTTTGGGGCGCGCAGCCTGGTCCAGTGGCTGGCGTGGACGGCCGTCCGCGGCGGGGGAGTGCGCCCGGGCTGAACATGGCACGAGCGTTGCGACTCTCCGGTGGCTTTTCACCCAATCCACTGGACGGACCCATGCCTGGACGCGAACGACTTCTGGCCTCCCTCGTCGAACTCTCCGGTCATCCCGGAGGTCGCAAGCGCCCCGAGGTGATCTCGGACGCACTGTCGCTGGCGCTGGAGATCTCCGAGGCGGACGGTGCTGCCTTCGTCACCGGCGGCGGGCGCACGTTCGAGCGGAGCGTGCTGCGGCTCGGCGAGGCGTCCGCGGAGCCACTGTCGGTGCCCTACACGCTCGCACCCTTCGAGATGTCGGTGCTGCGCGCACACCAACCGCGCGCGCTCACCAGCCTCGGTGGTTCGGGGGTGTCGCCGGCCGCGGCGTGCCCCGGTGTGACTCCCGGGCCGGCGCTCTATCTGCCGCTGCGCCTGCAGGACCAGAAGAGCGGATACCTGGCCGTCTACCGTCACGAGAGTGCGGTGCGATTCACCGGGCGCGACGCGCGGGCGCTGGCGCTGCTCGCCGCGTGGACAGGCGTGGCCATCGACAACCTGCGGCTGTCCGAGAATCTCGAACGGCTCGCGGTGACCGACGACCTCACTCAGGTCTACAACTTCCGCTACTTGAAAGCCGCGATGAAGCGCGAGGTGAAGCGCGCGATGCGATTCCGCCAGCCGCTCTCGATCCTCATGGTGGACGTGGACAATCTCAAGAAGTACAACGACCGCAATGGCCACTTGCGCGGCAGCTACCTGCTGCGCGACATCGCGCAGTTGTTCACGACCCAGGTGCGCTCGTGGGACCTGGTGGCCAAGTATGGTGGCGACGAGTTCACCGTGATCCTGCCGCAGACCGACCGCATCGGCGCGGCGGCGGGCGGCGAGCGACTGCGCTCGGCGGTGGCCGCGCACCAGTTCACCCTCGCAGAGCCCGGCGCGATCACCGTGAGCATGGGCATATCCAACTACCCCGACGACTCGGACTCGGTCCCCGGCCTCATCGAGGCCGCCGACCGCGCGCTCTACATCGCCAAGCGCAGTGGACGTGACCGGGTGGAGGGCATCGAACGCCTCGCCGCCTGAGTCGCGCCGGGCGCGCTGCGCGATACTGAGGCGCGCTCCCGGAGGCACTTTGACCGGCCGCAACGGGCTCGATACCCTGCCTTCTTCTCACTACTCTCAACTACCCAGACGTCGTCCAGGACCCCGGAGGAACACCGTGTCTGACCGCATCGGCATCGCCGTCGTCGGCACCGGCGACTGGGGCGCGAACCTGGTTCGCAACTTCGCGAACCTGGCCGGTGCGCGCCTCGTCAGCGTGTGTGACGCCGACCCCCAGCGGCTCGCGAAGACCGCAGCCCAGTACCCCGGTGTGCGCGCCGTGGCGGACGTCGCCGACGTCGCCCGCGACTCCGAGGTGCAGGGCGTGGTGGTCGCCGCCTCGGCGGTGAGCCACTACCCGCTGGCCAAGGCGCTGCTCGAGGCCGGCAAGGACGTGTACGTCGAGAAGCCGCTCACGCTTGAAGTGCCGCACGCCGAGGAGCTGTGCCGGCTCGCCAAGCAGAAGGGCCGCGTGCTCATGGTCGGGCACCTGCTGCTCTACCACCCCGGCGTGCAGTACTTGAAGAAGATGGTCACCGAGAAGCAGATCGGGGACCTGCTCTACATCTATTGCCAGCGCGTCAATCTTGGAAAGGTCCGCAAGGACGAGAACGCGCTGTGGAGCTTTGCGCCGCACGACCTGTCGGTGATCCTGCACCTCATGGACCAGGAACCGGTGGACGTCGCCGCGCGCGGCGCGGCGTTCCTGCAACCCGATGTCGAGGACGTCGTGTTCGTGGATCTGCGCTTCCCGACCGGGCAGACCGCGCACGTGCACGTCTCATGGCTCGACCCGCACAAGCTGCGCAAGTTCACCGTGGTCGGCACCCAGAAGATGATGGTGTTCGACGACATGGAAGCCAGCGAGAAGATCAAGGTGTACGACAAGGGTGTGGACCGCGCCGGGCAGGTGGTGAGCTACGGCGACGCGCTCACCGTGCGCAGCGGCGACATCCTGATCCCGAAGATCTCGCTGCAGGAACCCTTGAAGCTCGAATGTCTGCACTTCGTCGAGTGCGTGCGCGACCGCAAGCGCCCGCTCACCGATGGCTTGGGCGGCCTGCGCGTGGTGAAGGTGCTGGACGCCGCGCAGCGCTCGCTCAAGAGCGGCGGCACGCCGGTGGCCATCGCGCCATTGCCGTTGGAGGTCGCATGACCAGCGTGATCCACCCGAGCGCCAAGGTCGGCGCGGGGACCACGTTCGGCGAGTTCTGCGTCATCGGCGCCGGGGTCACGCTGGGTGAGGACTGCCGCGTCGGCCATCACGTCGTCATCCATGCCGACACGGTGGTGGGTGCCAACGTGCGTATTGACGACCATGCCTCGCTCGGCAAAGTGCCCATGAAGGCGGCCAACTCGGCGACGACCAAGGAGCAGGACCTGCCGCCGCTCACCCTCGGCGACCTGTGCATCGTCGGCACCGGCGTGGTGCTGTACCGCGGTGCGGTGATCGACGGCAAGGTGCTCATGGCCGACCTGAGCACCGTGCGTGAGAATGTCACCGTGGGGCGCGGCACCATCGTCGGCCGCGGGGTCACGATCGAGAACTTCTGCAGCGTCGGGCGCTTCTGCAAGCTCGAGAGCGAGTGCTACCTGTGCGCGTACTCCACACTCGAGGACCGCGTGTTCGTGGCCCCGGGCGTGGTGACGTCCAACGACAACTTCGTCGGCCGCACGCAGGTCGGCATTGCTCAAGTCGGCATCACGCAGGTTG
>CAZADU010000682.1:0-2018 GCA_964483945.1 uncultured bacterium | reverse complement strand
CCGTGCCGTGGTCGTTCCGGCCGCGGCGGCCTGGCTCGCGGGCTGGGGCTTGCTGCCCGTCACGTGGCTCGTGCTGCTGCTGCTCGGGTTCGTGCTGGTGCTCGAGCTACTGCTGCGCATCTCGTGTGCGCTCGCACTGCGCGGCACGACGGGTGCAGCGGGCCCGGCGCGCCAGTTGCCCGCGGCGTGGCGCTCGCTGGTCACCGCACGCCGACCGGCTCCGGCGGCGCGCATCGCCGCGGCGCGATTCCGGACCGAGTCGCGTTGGCGCGCACTCGCTCGACTGGACCGCGCGGTATCGTCGCGCGCCGGCTCACCACGTGCGCGGCTGATGTTCGCCGCCGCGTTCATGGCCCTGAGCGTGGCGGCGTGGCCGCTGAGCAGCGACCTCTCGCAAGCGCGCGCCATGGCGTTCGCCGCGTTCACCGTGGCGTGTGCCGAACTGGGCGCGTGGGCGGCGTGGCGCGCGGCCGGCGATCCCGCCACCGCGCTGCGCCCGCTGCCGTTCTCTCTCGCCGACGCGTGGCGCGCGCGTGCGCTGCCACTGCTGGCCGTGCTGGTGGCCGTGCTGGCGCTGCACGCCGTGGTGCCGCAGGGCGTCGCCGCTTCCGCGCGCCTGGGCCTCGCGCTGTCGTGGGCGCTGCCAGCACTGCTGCTGGTGTTGCTGGGGCTGCACGTCGGGCTCTCGCTCACCGGCCGGCCCGGCACCGCCGAGGGCCTTTATTACGGCTGGCTCGGCGCCGGGCTCGTGGGCAGCCTTGCGATCCCGCTGCTCGGCTGGGCCGTGGTGATCTCAGGGCTCGTGAAGGCCACCCGCCGCCTCGGGCACTGGCGCACGCCGGAGGTGGTGTGATGCTCGAGTTACACGGGCTCGAGCGGCGCTACGGCGCGCGTGTCGCACTCGCCGGCATCTCGTTCGCGGTGCAGCCTGGCGAGATCGTCGGCCTGCTGGGGGCCAATGGCGCCGGAAAGAGCACGTTGCTGCGCACCGTTGCGGGCCTGCAGCCGCCCGACGCGGGCCGTGCGAGTGTGTGCGGCCACGACGTCTGGCGCGCACCCGAGGCCGCCAAGCGCCTGCTCGGCTACGCCGCGGAGGAGCCGTCGTTCCACGACGAGTTGTCGGCGCTGGAGTACCTGGCGTTCGTGGCCGCGGTGCGCGGACTCGACCCCGTCGCCGCGCACGACCGCACGCTCGCGCTCGCCGGACCGCTCGAGTTGGCCGCGCGGCTCGATGAGCCCGTGCGCGGGTTCTCGCACGGCATGCGCAAGAAGCTGTCGTTCATGGCCGCGGTGCTGCACGAGCCTGCGGTGCTGCTATGCGACGAGGCGCTTGAGGGCTTCGATGCGCCCTCCGCACTGGCCGCCAAGGCTGAACTGCGCCGACTCGCCGAACGCGGTGCGGCCGTGCTGTTCTCGAGTCACGTCACCGAGACGGTCGAGCGGCTCTGCCACCGCGTCGTGCTGCTGCACGAGGGCCGCGTGGCGCGCTCACTCGCTCGCGCCGAGTGGGGCGCTGGCGACGACCAGCACTCGCCGCTCGAACGGGTTTTTCTCGATGTGCTGCGCACCCCCTCCACCGCCATCCCCTCGGAGTCGCGATGATCCACCGATTGCTGTGCACCTGGTTGCTCGCCTGTTCCCTCCCCACCGCGTCGCTCGCCGGGGCGATCCCGGCGCCGCCCGCGATCCTCGCCATGTGGGACAGCCGCGACGGCGCGGCCGTGCGTGATTCGTTGCGGCGATATGCCGCTCAGGGGGAAGTGCAGGGCGCCAGCGCGACGCTGCGTCTGGAGGCCGGCGAGGCCGCGTGGTGGATGGGCGTGCAGGATTCTCGCGCGAATCGCGCCGACAGCGCGCTGGCGCAGTGGCGCCGCGCATGGACGCTGCGCGGCGACTTCGACGAGGGCTTTGCGCTGGTGGACGCGCTCGTGCGCCGCGGCCGCAATCCCGACGTGGACGAGGCCTACGGTGTGGCCGCGGTGCTCGCCGACCAGTCGCGGCTGGACATGCCGCGCCGC
>CAZADU010000681.1:0-6263 GCA_964483945.1 uncultured bacterium | reverse complement strand
AGGCCTCAGTGGGCATCGGGCGGCCCTCCCCACTCGAGCCAGGTGCCGGTTCCCGTCGCCTTCGCGCGCGCATGGATGAAGTGCGCCGACGCCAGGTCTTCCAGCGCGATGCCGAGGGATTCGTAGAGCGTGATCTCGTCGGGTGAGTTCCGTCCGGCCACCCGGCCCGTCAGCACATCGCCGAGTTCACCCAGCAGATGCGCTTCGCTGATCGCGCCTTCGGCGAGCGGCAGGCGGTAGTCCCCGGATTCGTTGACACAGGACTCGCGGCAATCCGTGTAGAGCCGTGCGCTGCGCACGGCATCGGTGTCGAGCTCGCGCGATGCCGGGAAGCACGCGCCCACGGCATTGATGTGTGCGCCCGCTTGGAGCCAGCGGCCGAGAACCACGGGTTCGCGCGCCGACGTCGTGGTGCACACGAGGTCCGCACCGCGCACGGCGGCTTCGGCGTTGCCCACGACCTCGATCGGCACCGGGCTGGCGGCCGCATTCTCGCGGGCGAATCGCTCGGCATTCGCCAGCGAACGGCTGTACACGCGGACGCGCCGAAGCCGCCGCACGCAGGCCATCGCTTGCAGATGAGTGCGCGCCTGGGTCCCGGAGCCGATCAGCGCGAGATCGCCGGCGTCCTCACGCGCCAGCAGTTGTGTGGCCAACCCGGAGGCCGCCGCGGTGCGGATGGCGGTGATGGCGGTCGCATCGAGGATCGCGAGCGGCTCACCGTGCCGGAGACCGAACAGCATCACCACACCCTGATGGGAGTCGTAGCCCGTGCCGTGATTGCCGGGCATCACACTCACCACCTTGAGCCCGAAGCTGCGCGGCTCGCCCAGGTAGCCGGGCATCAACCCGAGCAGTCCCGACTTGTCCGGCAGCCACACCATGCTTCGCAGCGGCAGCACGGCGTCGCCCTTGGCGAGTGCCGTGAGTGCCTGGCGCATGAGCTCGATGCAGTCTCGCATCGGCAGGAGCGCGTGCACGCCCGCTTCGCTGACGAACAGGACTTTCATGCAGGCCTCCCAGTGGCAGGTAAGGCGAACAGTTCCAGCAGCCGTTCGGGGTCCACGTTGCCACCCGAGACGATCGAGACGACACGGCTGCCGGCGACCGCAGACGTGACCTTGCCGGCGAGCAGCGCGGCGGTGGCGGCCGCGCCGGAGCCTTCCACATAGAGCTTCGCACGCTCCATGAGCAGTCGCATCGCGTGCAAGATCTCGTCCTCGGTGATGAGCACGATCTCATCCACGCACTCGCGTGCCGCCTGAAGCGGGTGCGCACCCACAAACGGCGGCGTGAGGCCGTCGGCGATCGTCCGCGGCCGCGGCACGGGCACGGGCTTCCCGGCCGCGAGCGCGGGCGTCATGCCGGGACCGGCCTCGAGCTCCACGCCGACCACCCGGCACGATGGCAGCAGCGCCTTGATCGCACAGGCGACGCCGGCCATCAGGCCGCCACCGCCGATCGGAACCACGACACAGTCCACGTCGGATGCCTGCTCGACGATCTCGAGACCCGTCGTACCCGCTCCGGCCAATCCACGCAGGTCGTCGAACGGGTGCACGAAGAAAGCCCCCGTGCGCGCTTCCTCTTCACGCAGGCGGTCGAACAACGTCGCACGGTCGTCGTGCGCGACGATCGTCGCGCCATACGCGCGCACCGCGTCCATCTTGGAGCGCGGCGCATCACTGGGCATGACCACCGTGCACGGCACCCCCGCCTGGCCCGCGGCCCATGCCACTGCGCCGGCGTGATTGCCGGCCGAGACGGTGACGAGCCCTTGTCCGCGCTGTTCGTTCGACAGCGACAGGATGATGTTCAGGGCGCCTCGCGGCTTGAACGAACCGGTCTTCTGGAAGCTCTCGCACTTGAGCCGCAGCGAGACGCCAGCCGCTTCGCCCAGCGTGCGTGAGGTGAGCATGGGCGTGCGGTGCAGTCGCGTGCCGATGCGGGCGGCGGCATCGCGGATGGCTTCGATGGGGATGAGCATGGGCGGCGAGGCTCGCAGCCCGCGGCGCATGAATCAAGCCCAGCGCCCCGCTGCCCGAGGCCCCCTGCAGCCCCGCGCGACAAACCGCTGATCGAAGTCCGCAATTCGAGGCGGGGCATCACGTTCCAGCCGGCGGACCCGCGCCCACTGCCCGCCGGGGTCGGCCCTGCCCCGAGCGGGTGTCCACGAATAACCCACACGCGAACCTGCTTGCAGGGTTACCCTTCGGTCAGTCTCCGATTCGGCACCACTCTTGGAGGCACCTCACATGAAAGTCACGCCCGTCAGCCCGCCCGCGGCCTCCGAGCCTTTCGTCGAGACTGGCATTCCCACGAACCGCGTGCACGCCGACATCGCCGCGCTCACGCACCCCGGCGCCCGGCCCAACAACGAGGACGCTTACGTCGTCTACCGGCTGGGTCGCTTCATGGAATGCGTCTCGAGCAACTTGCCCGAGGGCGACCTTCCGGCGCGCCACGACGACTCGGGCCACCTGCTGATCGTCGGCGATGGCGTGGGGGGTGCGGCGAGCGGCGAGGTCGCCAGCAGCACCGCGCTGCTCACGCTGGTCAATCAGGTCCTGCGCTCCCCCAAGTGGGCGCTCAAGCTGGATGACCCGGCCACACGCGAGCGCGAGATCCGCGAGTTGATCGCGCGCGGGCGACTGTACCTGCAGCAGATGCACGCGGCGATCCGCGAACGCCAGGTCCAGAACCCGAGCCAGAGCGGCATGGGTACCACGTTCACCAGCGCGTACACGGTGGGTGGCGACCTGTTCGTGATGCACGTCGGGGACTCGCGCGCCTACTCGCTGCGCGGGGGGCGGCTGTTCTGCATCACACGGGACCACACGCTCGCGCAGGAGTACGCCGATCTCGGGCGCCTCGGCCAAGACGAGGTGGACCACCATCCGCTCAGCCACGTGCTCACCCGCGCCTTGGGCGGCCCGGCGGACATCGTCGAGGCCGATACGCACCACCGCGAGATCGAGGATGGCGACCGGCTGCTGCTGTGCTCAGATGGACTCACCAAGGTGGCCAGCGAGGACGACATCGCCAAGACGCTCAAGGCTCACCCGACGAGCAAGGCCGCATGCCGTGCGCTGATCGAGCTGGCGCTTGCGCGTGGCGGTCCGGACAACATCACCGTGATCGTGGCCGGCTACACGGTCACCTAGCCCGGCCGGAACAGCGCGGGTCGGTCGTCGTCGCGAGGGCGGTAAGTACTGCCGCGTCAGCCATCTGCCGTCGCGGAGCCCTGCGTTCACGGGCCCGTTGGCCGGGCAATCGACGACACCACGCTCAAGACGAATCATGGCTCGGCCGGTTCTTAGCCTTGACTAAATTGCTTTTTAGGCGTAACTAATAGCGCTCTTTCCTCGGCCATGCGGGAGGTGTGAGGTGGCGCAGCACGAACAGACTCAGGTGAATGGTGGTCTCGTGGGCTTTCGGCGCAGGTATCGTTGGCTCGTGGGCATGCTCGCGGCGGCGATGTGCGGCTTCGGGTTGGTGGCGTGCAGCCAGCTGCTCACCACCGCCCCCGAAGCCGGCGATGTGTTCGACGCCCCGATCGACGGCCTGTCGTCGGCGGAGCTGGCCGCGTTCGTGGAAGGCGACACGCAATTCGGGAAGCCGTTCTCGGCGGCACAGGGACTCGGGCCGATCTTCAACAACGTCTCGTGCGCTTCGTGCCACAGTGGCGATGGTCGTGGCCGGCCGGAGAACGCACTGACGCGCTTCAGCCTCGGCCTCGACCCCGCACTCGGTCTGGGCGGGCCGCAGTTGCAGGACAAGGCCATCCCGGGCGCCCAGCCCGAGACCCTGCCCGCGGGCGTGGACCGCTCGCTACGACTGCCACCACCGGTCTTCGGCGTCGGCCTGATCGAGGCGATCCCCGAATCGGATCTGCTCGCGAACGCCGATCCCGCCGACAGCGATGGCGACGGCATCTCGGGGCGGCCGAACTTCGTCCTGCCGCCCGAGTTCATGGCCGCGCACCTGCCCACGGGTGTGCCCGCGCTGGGCCGATTCAGCCGCAAGGCGCAAGTGTCCTCCATTCTCGAGCAGACGGTCGCGGCGTATCACCAGGACATCGGCATCACGACCGACTTCCTGCCGGTGGAGAACTCCAACCCACTGGCGAGCGAAGCGACCACGGCGGCGGATCGTGTTGCCGATCCAGAACTGCCCGCTGCTGCCGTGCGTTCGGTGGTGGCCTACCTGCGCATGCTCGCGCCACCCACGCCCGGGGAACTCAACCCCAGCCGGACGCGCGGGCGCGACGTGTTCGGCGCGATTGCGTGCGCCAGCTGCCACGTACCCGCGTTCCGCACCGGCTCGTCGAGCATCCCGGCGCTCTCCAACCGTGATGTGGTGCTCTACTCCGACCTCCTGCTGCACGACATGGGCGACGGGCTCGCCGACAACCGGCCGGACGGCCAGGCCGACGGGCGCGAGTGGCGCACGGCGCCGCTCTGGGGCCTGCGCGTGACGCGCGGGTTCCTGAACGGCCAGTTATTCCTGTTGCACGACGGCCGCGCGCGCTCGGTGGCCGATGCGATCACCGCGCATGGCGGCGAGGCGACCGCCTCGCGCGACGCCTACCTGGCGCTCCCCCAAGCCGATCGCGCCGCACTCATCGACTTTGTGGAGTCGCGATGAGGCGCGTGGTCTTCGAGCGAAGGCTCGTGTTCCTGCAGTCAGCTCTCGTTCTGGGGCTTGTCCTGTCGTGCTACGGCGCCACAGATGCGCACGCGCAGCCCGCAGACTCCACGGCGGTCGCACCGCGCCCGTTCGTCGAGGGCGGCTACGATGACAAACCGCATCTCACAGGACTGTTCGGCCGCATCGCCATTGGAGGCTACGCCGAGGCACACGCCTTCATGGAACGTGCTGACGGCGTGACGGAGGAGGCCGGCTTCCTGCTCAAGCGCTGGAACCTGCTGGTCTCCTCGCGCGTGGGCGAGCGCATGCAGGTGTGGGCCGAGGTCGAGTTCGAGGACGGCGGCAACGAGATCGTGCTCGAACTTGCCCAGATGGACCTCGAGCTCCACCCTGCGATCAACCTGCGTGGCGGCATGCTGCTGGTACCCATCGGCCGCTTCAACCTGGCGCACGACGGTCCGCGCAACCCATTCACCGACCGACCACTGCTCGCCACCGAGGTGTTGGGCAGTGCGCTGTCCATGCCGGGCTTCGGCCTGTTTGGACTGCTTCCGCTTGGCGAGGAGGCACGCGCGACGTACGAAGCGTACGCGGTCAACGGCTATCACGACGGCCTGCTGCTCGACTCCCCCGACGGCACGCGATTGCCGCTCGGTGCGCGCAACCCTGAGGACCTGAACTCCTCCCCCGCATGGGTGAGCCGCGTCGCGTCGAGCCCGGGTGCGCGGCACGAGCTCGGTCTGTCGGGGTACACCGGCGCCTACAACGTGTTCCGCGTGGACGGCCTCGAAGTGGACGAACGTCGCGCGGTGCGCGTGGCCGCGCTAGACGCGCGCACGACGGTCCTGGGACTGGACTGGAACGGCGAGGTCGCAGCGGTCTCGGTGGAGATCCCCAGCGGGCTTGTGGGCCTGTACGCGAGCCGGCAGTCAGGGTTCTTCGTCGAGGTCACCCGCGCGTTCGCCCATGGCTGGCTCGGCGGCATGCCGGACGCGTTCTTCTCGGCTGGCGCAAGGTTCGAAGGGATCGACCAGGACCGGGACCTGGAGGGCGACTCGCGCGTGCAGTTCACCGCCGGTGTGAATCTCCACCCTTCACGCGAGGCCGTGCTCAAGTTGGACTACAGCCGCAGCCGTTCGCGAGATCGCTTCAACAACGCCGCCGAAGGCGCCGCGCTCAAGCTGAGCCTGACCAGCTACTTCTAACAGGCCACTGCCCCGCTGACTCCGACTCGGCCGCGGGCCGAGGTATTGCGAGCGGCGGCCCCGGGTGTTCACGACCTCCCCGGTGGAGTCCGCATTCAAATGTCGCCGACGGACCGTGCACTTCGCAATGCCGGCGACGATGAGCTGGGGCGCCCATCGTGCACGAGCGGGCGGAACGGTGAATGACGCAATGCGCTTTATGAATTCTCGCGTCCCCCGTCGACGCATTCACGAAAGCTCATTGCTTCACCATGCGGCACATTCATAGGCTTATCAATAGCAAGACGACACGCTGACCTGCGCGCTCCCTCTCTCCTGTCTGCCCTCTCGGCATTCCGCGCAGCATCGGACCCGTCAGACCCTTCCTCTCCGGAGGCGTTACATGTCCCCCACTGCAACTGCTGCGTA
>CAZADU010000680.1:0-1923 GCA_964483945.1 uncultured bacterium | reverse complement strand
GGCACAGGCCCGGGCAATCCTCCCGGCAATGGGGAGAGATCGGCAACTCCAGCAGCAGAGCCTCGCGAACCGCATCGCGCAGGTCCAGCCGCCGGCCATCGTGGAACGACATGATATCGTCGCGCTCGAGCGCTTCCTGCTCATCGCGCGACGTGGAACCGGATCGCTCCGCGTACACCACCAGCGGCACTTCGAACGGAAGGTCGAATTCCCGCAAGCAGCGCACGCATTCGAGGTGGGCCCGTGAAGTCACGGTTCCTCGCACCGACACCCGCTCGCCCGACTTCTCGACCATGAACGACCCGCGAACTTGTTCGCGCCATTCAGGTTGCGTGAGTCCGACGTCAGATGCCGCGCTCTCGGCCTCGACCCGGTCCAAGGACGGGCGAAACGTGGCGAGATCGAGAACGAATCCGCTCATACACACATGGGACGGCCGGAGGCCGTCCCCGTGAAGCAGCCGGAAGTTAGCATAGCCGCTTCGGAAGCGTCCACCCCGGCGAGAGCATGCCCGGGGTGCCTCGGTGAACCCTCTCCAGCGGGCAGCCCGTCAGCGCCCCGAGCCGAGATCGTCAGCACGGGGGTGCGCCCCGGGCGGAGAATGGCCACGGGCCGCCCCGGGCGGGGTGCCGAGCACCCCTTCCCCGGGCGGCCCGGGCCGGCCGAGAGCACGTTCAGTGCGCCAGGGCGGCCACGCCGAAGAACAGTTTCACTTCGCGCTCGGCGGAGGGAAGACTGTCAGAGGCGTGCACGGAGTTCCGACCCTTCGACTCGGCGTAGAGCTTGCGGATCGTGCCTTCGGCCGCCTGCGCCGGATCGGTCGCGCCGATCGTCTCGCGCAGCTTTGCCACCGCGTCCTCACGCTCGAGGCAGCAGAGCATGACCGGACCCGAGGTCATGAAGTCGACGAGTTCGGGATAGAAGCCCTTGCCCACGTGCTCGCTGTAGAACTCGTTGCACTGCTCGCGCGTGACGCGAGTGTAACGAGCCTCGACCAGCTTGAAGCCCTTGTCCTCGACGTGCGCCAGGATCCTTCCAGCCAGCTTTCGGCTGGTGGCATCCGGCTTGATGATGAACAACGTGCGCTCAACGGCCACTGGTGCCTCCTTGCGGCGGCCGGTTCCGGCGCCGCGGATGTTGCATGGGGATGGACCGGCCCCGTGTCAGGGGACGGGCGGAGTCTACTTCTTGCGGACGGACTTCTTCGCGGACTTCTTGGACGCGGCGGTCGTTCGCTTCGCCACGGAATTCCTCGGGGCCGGTGCGGTGGAGCCCCTGGAGGGCTTCAAGGCCTTCGTGGCCGCGGCCTTCGCTGACTTGGCACCGTTCTTCCTGCGGGCGCGACGGCGCTGGAGCAGTTCGGAGACCAAGCCCGGGATCTCGGACGGAATGCGCGCCACCGGCACGCCGGCGGCCTCGAACGCGGCCATCTTCTCGGCGGCGGTGCCGGTGCCGCCCGAGATGATCGCGCCCGCGTGCCCCATGCGCTTGCCGGGCGGCGCAGTCTGGCCGGCCACGAACGCCACCACCGGCTTCGTGACGTGGCGCTTGATGAACAGCGCCGCCTGTTCCTCGGCGTTGCCGCCGATCTCGCCCATGAGCACGATGGCCTCGGTGCGCGGATCGGCCTCGAACAGCGACAGCGCGTCGATGAAGTCGGTGCCGATGACGGGGTCGCCGCCGATACCGAGGCACGTCGTCTGGCCGAGCCCGTGATCGGTGAGCTGCTTCACCACCTCATAGGTGAGCGTGCCGCTCTTGCTCACCACACCCACCGGACCCGGTGTGCAGATGTGGCCCGGGAGGATGCCCACCTTGGCCTGCCCCGGCGGGATGAGACCCGGGCAGTTGGGACCCACCAGCCGCGGACGGCCGAGCGCGTTGTTCGTCCCGCGCAGGCCCAGCACCTTGTGGAAGGCGCCA
>CAZADU010000679.1:0-6704 GCA_964483945.1 uncultured bacterium | reverse complement strand
ATCAGCACGACGACCAGCGAGCTGAGCGGCATGCCGACCGCCGCCACGAGCGGGTTCACGAGTCCCCCCATGGCGAGCGCTGCGCCAGCCACGTTCCAGGCCAGCGACCAGGCGAGCCCGAGACGTATGGCACCCAGCGTGCGGCGCGCGCCCTCCGTGAGGTCGGCGAGCGGCGTGACACCGTCGCGGGCCAGGTAGACGTCCGCTGCGGCGAGACAGGCCTCGGCGCCACCGCGCACACCCACACCCACGGTCGCGTGCGCGATGGCCGCGGCGTCGTTCACGCCGTCGCCTACCATCACGACTCGCCCGGCCACGGCCAGCCGCTCCACCTCGGCGCGCTTGTGCTCGGGTGACGCCCCGCCGCAGCACTCCTCCGGCGCGAACCCGAGGGAGGCACCCACTTCGTCCACCACCTCGGGAGCGTCCCCCGATAGGATCCGCAGCCGCCAGCCGGCCGCACGTAACCGCCTCAGCGCCGCCGGCGCGTCAGCGCGCACGCGGTCGCCGAAGCCGGCACGACCCACGAGCCGACCGTCCACCGCAACGTGCACGGGCGTGAGTGGTGCGCCCGGCTCGGGGCCCGAGAGCGGTCCGACCGCTCCACCCGGCACGAGCCGCGCGGCGACCCAGCCGGGAGCACCCACCGCCACGAGCCGGCCCGCGACCACACCCTCCACGCCGCCCGACGACACGCTCACCTCAGCGGCCTCCGGCGGATTCGCGTCGGGCCAGTGCTCGGCGAACGCGCGCGCGACCGGGTGCGTCGCGTGACGTTCGAGCGCCAGCACCCACGCGCGCACCTCGTCCGGGCCTTCCCAGCGCACCAGCGCCGGGCGGCCCTCGGTGAGCGTGCCGGTCTTGTCGAGCAGCAGCGTGGCGGGCCGCGCGAGGGATTCGAGCGTGTCGCCACCCTTCACGAGGATGCCGGCGCGGGCCGCCCGGCCGATGGCCACGGTCACGGCGAGAGGCGTGGCGAGCGCCAGCGCACACGGGCACGTGATGATGAGCAGCGCGATGGCGTGATCGAGCGCGGCCGAGGGGTCGTGCGCGCGCCACGCCGCCCACGTCACCACTGCGAGCGCGATCACCACCCCCACGAAGATGCCCGACAGCCGGTCCGCCGCGCGCACGACCGGCGCGCGCCGGGATCCCCCGCGCTCGACGTCGCGCAGGATGCAGCCGAGCCGCGTGTCCTCGCCGGCGCGCTCCACCTCGACCACCAGTGTGGCGCCTCGGTTCACCGTGCCGGCCCATACCTCACTGCCGGGCCGCACCGCGCGGGGCCGCGACTCTCCGGTGAGCAGCGACAGGTCCAGCTCGCCCCGCCCCTCGAGCACGCGCCCGTCCGCGGGCACCGTCTCGCCGTGTCGCACCTCGATGCGCATGCCTGGCAGGAGCGCCTCGCACGGCACGTCTCGCACGCCGCCCGCCTCGATGAGCCTCGCGCGCGCCGGTGTGAGCCCGTAGAGCAGCTCGGCCGAATCCGCCGCGGCGCGCGCGGCGCGCTGCTGCAGGAATCTGCCCACGAGCAGCAGGAACACCAGCATGGTCACACCGTCGAAGTACACCGGCCCGCGGTCGGTGACGGTGTTCACCACACCGCGCGTGAACGCCGCCAGCAGTGCGAGTGCGACCGGCACGTCCATGTGCAGCAACCGCGCACGCAACGAACCCCACGCGCCGCGCAGGAACACGCTGCCCGATCCGAAGAGCGCCGGCACGGTGAGCACCAGCGACACGACTCGGAACACGCGCGCCCAGTCGCGCTCCATCCCGGAGAACCAACCGGAGTAGAGCGCGAGTGCGGCCAGCATGGTATTGGCAGCGAGTGCGCCGGCCACGCCGAGGCGCACGAGCATCGCTCGGTCCTCGGCCCGCCGGTGCGCGTCGGCGCGGCCGCCCCGGAACGGGTGCGGCCGGTAGCCGAGCGTGTCGAGAAAGCGAGCGATATCCGAGAGCCGCGCGCGCCCGGGCTCCCACGCCACGCGCACGCGCGAGCGGCCCAGGTCGAGCTCGGCCGAAGCCATGCCGGGTACGGCTCGCGGCGTGCGTTCGACGAGCCACACGCACGACGGGCAGTGGAGTCCCTCGAGCACCAGCTCGGCCTCCTCGAGTCCGTCGCGACGTGTACGCACGTGCAGCACGCGGAACGCGTCGTGATCGAACTCCTCGAACGCGCGGCCGCTGGGCTCCACGCGCGCCTCGCGGCGCTGCGAGAGCCGGTAGTAGTGGCCGAGCCCGGCCGCGTGCAGCACCTGCCAGGCCGTGGCGCAGCCACTGCAGCAGAACGGCCGCGTGCCGTCGGCCGGCACGAGCCCCGAGGGCACGTCGAGCCCGCAGTGGGCGCAGGCCACGGCCTCCGCCGTGGCGGTGAGCGTGTCAACGACCGCCATGGTGCTCGTGCGCCCCGGCGGAAGCGGGCGCGGCGCCGTGCGAGTGCTGCGCCCCGTGGTCCATCCCATAAGGCTGGAAGCGGCCCGCCACGGTGAGGAGCCCCACCACGACCATGGCACTCGCCGTGAGGACGGGCAGACGCTGCCGGAGCGGTGCCAACGCACGCCCGGCCGCGAACCCCAGTGCAGCGAGCAGGGGCAGCGTGCCGATCCAGAATGTGCCCATGACGAGTACGCCACGAAGCGGCGCGCCCGTGCCGGCGGCACTCGCCACGAACGCCCACAGCCAGCCGCAAGGCAGGAGCGCGGTGAGCGAACCCATGGCGAGTCCGCGGCCCAGCGGCGGCCAGTCGCGCACAGCGCGCAGCGCGCCCGAGAGCGGGCGGGCGAACGGCGAGACCGACGCAGGCGACGCGCGACGCCAGCCGAGTGAGGCGGCGAGCGAGCCCAGGCCCCACACCACGAGCAGCACGCCGGCCAGCACGGCCGCGACACGCCCGAGCCCCCAGGGTGCCAGCACGTGCTCGAGGCCCTTGCCCGCCAAGCCGGCCGCGAGGCCAAGGAGCAGATACGCCGCACCGCGCCCCGCATGCCACGCGGCCTGTGAGGCGAGCGCGCGACCCGGAACCGAGACGGCGCACACGATGCCGCCGCACATGGCGGCGCAGTGCAGGCTGCCCAGCACGCTCGCGACGAGGACCGAAGCGAGCAGCGCGGTCATCGTCCCGCGTCCGCGTGCAGCACGGTCACGAATCGGTCGGCGCCGCGCGCGGCCACGACACGCAACTCCCAGCGCCCCGCGTGCGACGGGCGCACGGTGGCCTCGTGCACACCTGGGCCACTCGCCGCGAGCGGCCAGTGCTGTGTCGAACCTTGTTCCAGGTTGTGCACGCCGCTCACCTCCACGGTCGCACCCTCGAGAGGCGCACCGGCCGCGTCGAGCAGCGTCACGCGCAGCCGCACGCCGCCCGTGCCGTCCGCCGAGAACTCCGCGTGCGCCGTCCAACCGAGTGCCACCGAGTGCGAGTGCTCGGACTGCGTGACGTCCCACGCCAGCGCACGCCTGTAGTAGTCCGCCTCGGGCACCGCCGCACCGGGTGCGTTCGCCGCGGCGAACAGTGCGACGTTGGCCACCACCGTGAGCGCCAGCACCGCGCCGATCGCCAGCGGCCAGGCCTTGGCCGGGGTCATGAAAGCCTTTTCCCTTCGCTCGGGATTCATCGCGCTCTCCCTTCCGCTCCCGGTCCCAGGAGCCGCCACTCGTGACGCTCGTGCCAGCCTTCGCCGTCGCTCAGCTCGAACGCAATGTCGCGCTCGCCCCGCGCGAAGCCGCCGGCCGGCGTGATCACGAACACGCTCGGCGTGGCCATGGCCTCGGCCGCGAGCGGGTACGGGTTCACGGGCACGACCAGCCGCGAGTCGGCCGCGCCGAGCAGCTCGATCTTGACGTGACGCGCGCGGTCCGCGCGGTTCACGAGCTTGATGCGTACCTGGTGCAGCAGCGTTCCGTCCGCCTGCATCACGTAGGGTGTGCCCGTGCCGCGCAGCAGAGTGACGTCGAGCGAAGCGCGTGTGAGGAGTGCCGCCACGAGCAGCCCACCGGTGACGAGCAGCACCAGCGGGTAGACGATGACGCGCGGCCGCACCCAGCCATGCGCGCGCTGCTCGAACCCGTCACGCGAGCCGTAGCGGATGAGCCCTGTGGGGCGCCCGATCTTGATCATGACGCGGTCGCAGGCGTCCGCGCATTGCGTGCAGTGGATGCACTCCATCTGCAGGCCGTCGCGGATGTCGATGCCGGTCGGGCACGTCTGCACGCACATGCGGCAGTCCACGCAGTCGCCCGCGATCGTGGGGGGCGCGCGCCCGCCGCCCTTCATGCGCGGCTCGCCGCGTGCCGTGTCGTAGCCGACGATGAGCGAGCGCCGGTCGAGCAGCACGGACTGGAGCCGCCCGTACGGGCAGGCCACGAGGCAGGTCTGCTCGCGGAACCACGCGAAATCCAAGAACACGGCCACCGTGGTGCCAAGCATGATGAGGAACGAGGTGGGGTGCTCGTCCGGCGAGCGGCGCACCCACACCGCCAGCGTCTCGACGCCGACGAAGTAGGCGAGGAACGTGTGCGCCAGCGCGAGCGCGAGCACCCCGAACACGGCGAACTTGAGCAGGCGGCGCGGGGGCAGTCCGCCTTGCCGGTCGAGTTTCTGCACGCCACGCGGCCCACCTTCGATCCAGTACTCGATCGGACGGTAGAGGAACTCCATGTACACGGTCTGCGGGCAGCCCCAGCCGCACCACACCCGCCCGAGCAGCGACGTGACCAGGAAGACGCCGATCAGCGTGCTGATCATGAGCAGCATGAACAACAGCGTGTCGGTCGCGAGGAAGCGCGCCCCGAACAGCAGGAACTCGCGCTTGGGCAAGTCGAGCAACACGGCCGGCCGGGCTGCCACCCTGAGGTAGGGCAACACCAGGAACACCACCATCAGCAGCCACGCCACCATTCGCCGCTGCCGCCACCAGCGACCGTGCGAGGGCACCGGACGCAACCAGCGGCGCGACCCGTCCTCGTTGAGCGTGGACAGGACGCGCCCCGGGGTCTCGGGCGGCGTCGCGGATTTGATGGTGGCGAGCATGGCGTTCGGGGGGGCCGGGATTCACTTCCGCTCCGGAGTCGCTCCCTCTTCGTTCTCCTCTTCTGCCTTCACACCCTGCGGTTCTTTGGGGTCCTTGGGATGCGTGCCGTGCATCGTCGTGACATACGCGGCCACGCTGAGCACCTGATCGGGGTCCAACACCGCGCTCCACGCCGGCATGCCCTTCTCGAGGACGCCGTTGGAGATGGTGCCATGGATCTGCGAGGGCCTACCGCCGTTGATCCAGTATTCGTCGGTGAGGTTCGGCCCGATGCTGCCGCCGGCGTCTTCGCGATGGCACGACGCACAGAAGCTGGTGAACGTCTGCTTGCCCGACTCGATTCTCACCGGGTCGGCGGCCGCGGCGAGCACGGAGGCGTCGTCCACGGCGTTGCCCGCGGCCGCGGCGGCCGGATCCCCGTACTTCTCCCGCGCGGCAGCCATCTCGTTCTCGTAGAGCTGCGTCCGGCCCGGTCCCGAGCCCATGCCGGGGATGATGTTGAGCGCGTACACCACCGACCACACCACGCTCACCCACAGGATGAGCAGCCACCAGCGCGGCATCGGATTGTCGTACTCACGAATGCCGTCGTAGTCGTGTTCGAGCAGGTGGTCCTCATCGCGGCGGTCATTCATCGCGAGGCTCCTTCCCTCGGCGGCGCGGGAGAATCGGGTTCGAGCGGCAGCATCCGCTGCGCTTCGAGCTCGTCGCGGCGCGATGGGCGCCACGTGCGCACCATCACCACCACGAACACGAGGAGGAATAAGATGAGGGCGATCTCTGCGTAACCGGCGAGCCCCGCCTGGGAGACGACATCGCTGAGCTTCATGTCAGTGCCCTCCCGCGCGTTGTGCGAGCGTGGTCGCGCTCGTCCGCTTGATGTCGGTGCCGAGCCGCTGCAGGTAAGCAACCATGGCCACGATCTCCTTGTCGTCGAGGCCGGCCGGCCCGCCCTGCTCGTCGATGCTGGCCGCCACGACGCGGGCCTGCTCGCGCGCGGACTCGGCCGCGCCACCCTTCACCAGTTCGCCGTAGGGCACGCCCAGCATGGCCATGACCTCGACGCGCTTCTGCAATCCCTCGAAGTCTGTTCGCTGGGTGAGCATCTCGGGGTAGCCCGGCATGATCGAGCGGGGAGTGATCGCACTCGGCTCCTGCATGTGGCGCACGTGCCACAGGTCGGGGTACTTGCCCCCGACGCGCGCCAAGTCGGGCCCGATGCGTCGCGAGCCCCACAGGAACGGGTGGTCGTACACGAACTCGCCCGGCTTCGAGTACTCACCGTAGCGCTCGGTTTCGTGGCGAAACGGGCGCACCATCTGCGAGTGACAGTTGAAGCAGCCCTCGCGGATGTACAGGTCGCGCCCGGCCAGCTCCAGTGGGGTGTACGGGGTCACCGCCGTGATCGTCGGCACGTTGGAGGCGATCAGGAACGTCGGCAGGATCTCGAACAAAGACGCCACCACCACTGCGACCACGGTCCACACCGTGAACGTCAGCGGCAGGCCTTCCCAGCGGCGGTGCCAGCGGGCACCCACGAACCGCGCCCACACGCCACCCGGGGCGGCCGGGGCCGGCGCGGGCGCGGGGCGCGCGAGTGGGGCGGCCTGTGCTTCGGGGTCCTCGAGCTTCTCCGGGCGCCGCTTCCACGTCATCAGGATGTTCCAGCCG
>CAZADU010000678.1:0-2114 GCA_964483945.1 uncultured bacterium | reverse complement strand
AGCACCTGGTACTGGAAGAACTGCTGGAACCGGTTCGGGTTCTCACCGTAACGGCCGTCCTTCGGACGCCGCGACGGCTCCACGTACGCCACGCGCCACGGCTCGGGGCCCAGCGAACGCAGGAACGTGGCCGGGTTGAACGTGCCCGCACCCACCTCGGACGGATAGGGCTGCTGGATGATGCAGCCGCGCTCGGCCCAAAACGTCTCGAGCGCGAGGATCATCTGCTGCAGCGTACGGCGCGATCCGGTGGACATGGCAGCTCCGAAGGCGAGCGGTGGGAGAGAGCGCGCGAGTGTAAGCGGGCGGTGGCGGGCTCGCCAGTCGCGCGCAAGCCGTGACCCAACCGCGCTACTCCCTGCTGGTCGGCGGCGGTTCGGGCGGATCCAACCCGCGCAACACCTCGAGCGAGCGCAGACCCTGAAACCGCTGAAAGTGCGTGCGGAAGAAGTCCTCGGTGACGCGCATCAGTTCGGCCGCGCGCGGCAGCTCCACGAACTCGCCGGCTTCGAGCAGCGGCCGCGACAACAGCAGTGCGAACGACGCGAGTGCTTCGGCCGAGAGCCGCACCGTGCCGCCCTCGCGCGCCGCGCACGTGTCGCACAGCAGCCCGCCGCGCGCGGGCGAGAACACTCGCCGCTGCGAGACCGGCTGGCCGTCCACGGCGCATCGGTCGAGCCGCGGCTTGTAGCCCAGCTCGCCCGCCAGCTGCAGCTGGAACGCCAGCGTGACCGCCGGCAGCGTGGCGAGCGGCGCGTTCGCACAGCCCTGCAGCGCCTGCACGAGCAGCGCATAGAGCCGAGCATGCGGCTCCTCGCCCCACACCAGCCGGTCCACCAGTTCGAGTGCCGCCTGCGCGTGAGCCAAGCGCTGCAGTTCAGCCATGCGCGAACCCGTCGCCTCGATGACCTCGGCCTTGGAGAGCAGGTGCAGGTCGCGGTCCGGCTTCTCGTAGTAGACGAATCGCGAGCGCGACAGTGGCTCCAGCGCATAGCCGAACCGGCTCGGGAGCTTGCGCGCGCCCTTGGCGACGAACTTCCGCAGGCCGTGATCGCGCGTGTAGACCGTCACGATGCGGCTGGTGTCGCCCAGCGCGTGCGTCTTGAGGACGATGCCCTCGGTGGTGACGATGGCCATGGGCGGATCGCCGCGGCCGACGCGCGCGCTACCGTTTGCCGGTGGGGGCCGGTGGTTCCATGCCCGGTTGCACGACACCACCGGACACGATCACCTTGAGCCCGTCCTCGACCGTCCAGTCGAGTTCGATCAGGTCCTTCTTGGGGACGTAGTGCACGAACCCCGACGCCGGGTTCGGGGTGTGCGGCACGAACACGCACGACACGTCATGGCCGATGCGCTCCTTGAGATCGTTCGGGACGTGGCCGGTGAGGAACCCGATCCGCCACATGCCGGCATGCGGCCACTGCACCAGCACCACCTTGCGGAACGTCTGCTCCTTCTGGTTCAGGAACGCCTCGCCGAGCGACTTGGTCGAGCCGTAGACGATTCCCACGCCGGGGATGCGCAGCAGCAGGCGGTCCCACAGGCGAGCGAGCGGCCCCTGCCCCACGAGTGTGGCGATGAAGCCGACGACCACGAGCAACAGGCAGGTGGCGAGCAGTCCGAGGCCCGGGATGCGGTGGTAGTCGAGTGCTTCGAACCGTAGGAACTGGCCAAGCAGGCTGTCCACCCAGTTGAGCAGCCGGTAGAGCACCCACAGCGTGACCGCTGAGGGCGCCAGCACGAGCAGCCCGGTGAGGAACCAGGCGCGGGCGCGCGACAGCGCGGGCGATAGGGGCCGCTTCTCCTCGCGGACGGCCTTCGGGCTATTGGGGGGCGTCATGGGACGCGCAATCTAGCGCGCGCGGCGCTTGGCGTCACGCCGGGCCGGACGCGCGGCGACTTGGCGTGCGCGGGGCTTCGCGGCGGCGCGGTGTACGCGAGGCTTTGCTCCGGCGCGGCGCTCGCGAGGCTTCGCCGCGGCGCGGGCGCGGGCCGGACCTGGCGACGCTGCCGACAGCACGCGGTCGAGCACCGCGGCGTGCGCGCCGGCGGCGCGCAGCGCGGCGTCCTCTCGCGTGCGCATGCGTGCGCGCTCGGTCGTGCGCATGTGG
>CAZADU010000677.1:0-1653 GCA_964483945.1 uncultured bacterium | reverse complement strand
GTCGACTTCGACCTGCACCAGTCGATACACGCGCCCCCGGGCCAGGCGAGCGGCGCCTGCGCGACAGGCTATCTGTTGCGCCCCACACTCAGGCTCGTCAACGACGCGAATGTCGGCGCCATCGACGGCACCGTGAGCTTCGAGGCGGGGGCAGTACCGCTCGACTGCAAGCCCAACGTTTATCTCTATGAGGGCACGGTCACGCCCGACGACATGGAAGAGACGACGGCGGCAGCGCCTGATGTCGATCCGTTCGCCGTGGTCAGCGTCAGCATTCCTGACGGGTCGACCAGCGGGACGTATCGCGCTGCGTTTATCCCGGCCGGCAGCTACACCGCGGCTTTCACCTGCGACGATGACACGGACGAGGACGAGTCACTGGCATTCGTGCCGCCAGAGGGCGTTGCGGTGACCGTGCAGAACAACCTCATCTCGACTGTCGACTTCACTGTGCCGGCTCCTGCTCCCTGACAGACTGCCTGAACGACGACACGCTTCCGGAGCGCTCACGGCGGGCCGCCCCAGTCGAGCCAGGTGCCCGCACCGCTTTCCAGCGCGCGACGATGAATGTCGTGCGCTGCGGCCAGGTCCTCGAGTGCGATGCCAAGCGATTCGTAGATGGTGACGTCATCCCGCGAGACGCGCCCCGCGATTTTGCCGAGCAGCACCGCGCCGAGCTCGCCGACCAGGTGCGCGTCGGTGATCGCGCCTTCCTTGCGCGCGATCAGGAAGTCCCCTGCTTCGTTCAGGCAGGATTCGCGGCAGTCGGTGAAGAACCGTGCACGCTGCACGGCCTCGGTGTCGAGTTCCCGGGTCGCGGCGAAGCAGGCGCCCACCGCATTCACGTGCGCGCCCGCGGACAACCACGCCCCGTGCAGTACGGGATCTCTTGAGGAGGTGGTCGTGCAGATGAGATCGGCTCCACGCACGGCCTCCTCGGCGCTCGCCGTCACTTCAATTGCGAATCCCAGTGACGCCGCCTCCTCACGCGCGAATCGCTCGGCGTTGGCGCGCGTCCGGCTCCAGACGCGCACGCGCCGGAGCTTTCGAACCGCGCGCATCGCCGCCAGGTGGGTGCGCCCCTGCGTGCCCGAACCGATCAGCGCGAGATCGCCGGCGTCCTCGCGCGCGAGCGCATCGGTCGCGGCCGCCGAGGCGGCGGCCGTGCGAATGGCGGTGATCGCCGTGGCGTCGAGGATGGCGAGCGGCTCGCCGTGCACGAGGCCAAACAACATCACGACGCCCTGATGCGAATCGTAGGGCGTGCCGTGATTGCCGGGCATGACGCTGACGACCTTGAGACCGAAGCTCTGCGGGTGCCCCAGATAACCGGGCATCAGGCCCAGGATCCCGGAGCCGTCGGGAAGCCGCAACATGCTGCGCAGCGGCAGCACCGCCTCGCCGCGTGCAAACGTGGTGAGTGCATCGCGCATGAGCCCAACGCAGGACGCCATGGGCAGCAGTTCCTTGACGCCCGCTTCATTGACGAACAATACCTTCATGCTTCGCCCTGGAGCGTTCGCATGGCATTCATGATTTCTCCCTCGGTGGCGAAGGAACCGGACGACCCGCAGGCAGATGGCGAGGTCTTGGTGGACTAGCGAATGAGCAGGTCCAGCTGGCCGACGTCCAGGCCCGCCTCGCGATAGTGCT
>CAZADU010000676.1:0-7753 GCA_964483945.1 uncultured bacterium | reverse complement strand
CGGCGCGCGAACTCGCCACGCCGCTGCTGCTCGGTGACCGAAGCGGAATGGCCACGGACACCGACGCGGCGTTGCGCGCATCTGGGCTGGTGCACCTGCTTGCACTCTCGGGGCTGCACGTCACGTGGCTGGCGAGCGTCGTACGCGTGGTGGTCGCCGTCGCGGGCGGCGGCCCCGTGGCTCGCGCCGTGGGTGGGGCACTGGCCGCACTGGCCTACGCGCTGATCGCGGGGCCGATCCCGTCGCTTGCGCGCGCGGTGGCGGCCGAGTCAGTCGCGGCACTCGCTGCCGCACGCGAGCGCGCCGTGGATCCGCTGCAGTCACTCGGGGTCGCAGCACTGGTGCTGCTCGGCATGCAGCCCGGCTGGGCGTTCGATCTTGGGTTCCAGCTGTCGTGCGCGGCCACGTTCGGGTTGGTCGCGCTGGGCGGACCGTTGGCCCGATTCGCCGAACGTGCCCCGCGCGCGGTGCGCGGCCTCGTCTCACCACTGGCGCTCACGGCCGGAGCGCAGTTGGCCGCGCTGCCCTGGCTGCTCGCGCGGTTCCATTCGCTGCCGTGGACGTCGCTGCTCGCGAATCTCATCGCGGTGCCGGTCTCGGAAGGGCTGCTCGCCGCGGCCGCGCTCGGCGCCGCGTGCGAAGTCTTGCTGCCGGGCAGCGGACGCGTGTGGATGTCGGCGTGCGAGGCGCTCGCCGTACTGTTGCACGGTTTGGTCGCACGCTCCGGCGCGTGGCCCGGCGCTTTACTGGCGACGGGACGCGGCGGTGCTCTCGTCGTGTTGGCGGTCGCCGCGGCGATGCTCACCGCGCTCGCGCTGCAGACGCCGCGTGCACTGGACTCGCGTGGTCGCGGCGAGGCGGCTCGCGTGCTCGCCGGCGTGTTCGCGCTCGCGTTCACGGTCGCGCTGCTTCTGTGCTTGGCGGGCGTGCGCCCGCTCACGCCGCCCGCCGGGCGTTGGTGGTTGGTTGCGCTCGACGTGGGGCAGGGGGACGCGATCGCCATCGGCACGCGCGAGGGCTGGTGGCTCGTGGACGCGGGGCCGCGCTCGCCGCGCTGGGATGCGGGCGAAGGCACGGTGCTTCCGTTCTTTCGCTGGGCGGGTGTGAGGACGCTCGAGGCGGTGTGCGCGACGCACGACGACGGCGACCACACCGGCGGCTTGAGCGCTTTACGGCGCGGCATGCCGGTGCGCGCGTGGTACGGGCCGGCGAGCCTTCCGGGTGTACCGGGACCGGGGGCGCGCTTTGGTCTTGTGGCCCTGGCGCGGGGGGATTCCACGGCGCTGGCGCCGGGTGCTCGTGTGTTGTGGCCGCCGCGCGATTCCATGAGTGACATTGCCGTGGCTTCTCGCGGGGACAACGCCGCTTCGCTCGTGCTGGAGGTCGGCGTGGGTGAAGCGCGCGCCCTCCTGACCGGCGACGCGGACAGCCTCACGGAAGCGCGGCTCCTGCCGTGGGCGCGGCCCGCGCTGCTCAAGGCGGGGCATCATGGCTCCGGCTCGTCGAGCGGCACGGCGTTCCTGATGCCGCTCGCTCCCGCGGTCGCGATCATCTCGTGCGGTGCTCGTAATCCTTATGGGCATCCGCAGGCTGGCGCGTTGGCGAGGCTCGTCGCCTCGGGCGCGCGCGTGGACCGGACGGATACGGCCGGCAGCCTCTGGTACGAACTGTCTGCGTCCGGCGCGACACGGCTGGACTGGCGCGCCGGAGAGCCACTGCAAGGGCGGTTCGCGAGCGTGCGCGCGGCGGGGAGTGCGCACGCGGGGAGGTCGAACTGAGTGAGCGCCGCGCTCCGGGTTCGCCGCCCGAGACCAGTCCCACCCGCTCCTGACGCGGGGTTCAGCGTGTGTGTGCACGGTTGCCGCAGGCTCGCGCGCACGGTAGATTGCGGCGTGCCCGCCCGCCGTCCCGTCCGCCTCGCCGTGTTCGCCTCCGGCAACGGCTCGAACTTCGAATCACTCGCGGCTGCCGCCTCGCGCGACGAACTCGGGGGCCGGATCGTGGCGCTGCTGTGCGACCAGCCGGGCGCTGCGGTGCTCGAGCGCGCGCGCCGGCTTGGCATCGAGGCGCTGCTGCCAGGCACGGGCGACTACCGTACTCGACTCGCCGACGAGCGGCCGTGGCTGGCCGCACTGCATGAGCGACAGGTGGACGTGGTGCTGCTCGCGGGCTTCATGCGACGATTGCATGTCACTCTGTTGAGCCCATTCGCGGGGCGCATGCTGAACATCCATCCGTCGCTGCTGCCGTCGTTTCCCGGGCTCGACGCCATCGGTCAGGCGTGGCGTCACGGCTCACGCGTGACGGGCTGCACCGTGCACTTGGTGGACGACGCGCTCGACAGCGGGCCGATTGTGGAGCAGGCCGCGGTCGACGTGCGCGACGGGGACACGGTCGAGTCGCTCGAGGCGCGCGTGCACGAAGCGGAGCACGCGCTCTATCCGACCGCGGTGCGGCGCTTCCTCACCGAGCGCTGGCATGTGGATGGCCGCCGGCTCCTGTTCGGCGAGGGCGACGGTCTGGTGCTGCCGCAGACCGAGGCCGCGCATGGATGAGCAGGTGTTCGTGAAGTCGGTGCGATCGAGCACCCCGGCCGGCGGGAGCGGCGAGCGTGATGAGCCGCTCCCCGAGCTCGACGCCATCGTGTTCGATGCGGGCGGCACATTGGTGCGGCTCGACCTCGAGTGGATGAGCGGGATGCTTGCGGAGCTTGGCGTGCAGGCCACGTTCGAGGAACTGCGCCGCGCCGAGGTGCACGGGCGGCGCCGCTACGATTCCATGGCGGGGCACGCTCCCCAGACGCCCGCGCTGGGGCTGCACCCGCCGATCGGTAGTGTCGGTCCAACGCTGGCGTACTTCTCCGGGCTGCTCGAGGCGGTGGGCTGCCGGCACCCGCTGCTGGAAGAAGCACTCGAACGACTCCAGCTGCGCCAGGTGGCGCCATCGCTCCTGTGGGCGCGCCCGATGGAAGGCGCGCGCGACGCGATCGACGCCCTGGCTGCCGCGGGCATGCGCATGTGCTGCGTCAGCAACTCCGACGGCCGCGCCGAGCATCATCTGGTCACGCTCGGCGTGCGAGAGGGCCTCGAGTTCGTCGTGGACTCGCAGGTCGTCGGCATCGAGAAGCCCGACCCGCGCATCTTCGCGATCGCGCACGAACGCCTCGGACTGCCCGCGACGCGTACGGTCTACGTCGGCGACATCCGCAGCGTGGACGCGGCGGGTGCGCGCAGTGCCGGCATGCACTTCGTGCTCGTGGACCCGTTCGGCGACTATGCTGCGCCGGACCAACTCTCGGTACGCCGGCTCGACGAGCTGCCGGCGCTGCTCGCTGCACACTTCACGCTCGTCCCCGTGCGGGGGAGTTCCGCCTCGCCGTTGTCCTGAACGGCTCTCCCGAGAGAGGGCAGGAGGATGGTCATATGAGCAGCACGCATTCGATCGTCGTGGACCCGCAGCTTTTGGAGCCTGCGAACGCCGTCACCGAGCCCACAGTGCCCGGCGCCGAAGTATTCCGGCGCGGCAAGGTGCGCACCGTGTTCCACGCCGGGCCCGACCACTATGTGATCGTGGCCAGCGACCGGCTCTCGGCCTACGACTCGGTGCTGCCCACGCCCATACCGGGCAAGGGTGCGATCCTGTCACTTATCTCGGCGTTCTGGATGAAGTCGCTGCGATCGGCCACGCCGCATCACCTGGTGAGTGACGACCCGGCCACGTTCCCGCCGCCGTTCCGAGAACATGCCGCGACGCTGGCTGGTCGCGCCCAGCTCGTGCGACGGGCCGAGCGCGTGGACATCGAGTGCGTGGTGCGCGGCTACCTCACCGGCAGCGGCTGGAAGGAGTACAAGGCCAGCGGCACCGTCTGCGGCATCCGGCTCCCGGCGGGACTACACGATGGCGCGCCGCTGGAGCCTGCGATCTTCACGCCCGCCACCAAGAACGACAATGGCCACGACGAGAACATCTCGTTCGAGCGCATGATCGAGCTCGAGGGCCGCGAGCGCACCGAGACGCTGCGTGAGCGTTCGCTCGCGCTGTATGCAGAAGCGCGCGCGTACGCGTGGGCGCGCGGGCTCGTGCTGGCGGACACCAAGTTCGAGTTCGGCGTCATCGACGGGAAGTACACCTTGATCGACGAAGCGCTGACGCCCGACTCGTCGCGCTACTGGGACCGGGACGAGTACGAGTCGGGCCGGCTGCTGTCGTTCGACAAGCAGTTCGTGCGTGACTGGCTGGATGCGAGCGGCTGGGACCACGAGCCACCGGCGCCCGCACTGCCCGCTGGCGTGGTGACGCGCACACAGGAGCGCTATCTCGAGGCCATCCGCCGGCTCACCGGGAGCGCTCGATGAGCCATGCCGAGACCCACCCGCACACGCCCGCCGCATTCACCGGGATGACCGGCTGGCCGCGTGCGGCCCTGCTGTCGCTCTCCGACAAGAGCGGCGCGGCCGAGTTCGCCGCGTTGCTCGCGCAGGGCGGCACACGCATTCTCGCCTCGGGCGGCACGGCGGCATTCCTGGAGCAGGCGGGCGTGGCCGTGACGGCGGTCGAGGCGTGGACGGGGTTCGGCGAGATGCTCGGCGGTCGCGTGAAGACGCTGCATCCGCATGTTCACGCACCCATCCTCGCTCGACGCGGCTCGGCGGACGACATGGCCGAAGTAGCCGCGCGGGGCCTGCTGCCGCTGGATCTGGTGGCGGTCACGCTCTACCCGTTCGAGGAGCGTGGGCGGCTCTCGGACGATGCCGGCATGATCGAAGAGATCGACATCGGCGGCGTGGCCCTGTTGCGCGCCGCGGCCAAGAACCACGACGGCGTGATCGTGCTGCACGACCCGGCGCAGTACGCCGACGTGGCCGACGCGCTTGCGCGCGGCGTGACGCTGGCCGACCGCCGCCGCTGGGCGATGGCCGCGTTCGCACGCACCGCGCGCTACGACGGCGCGATCGCGTCCGAGTTGGCGCGCCGCACGGCGGGCCCGGACGAGCCTCCCGCGGTGCAGGCGATGGTGCTGGAGCTCGCACGAACGCTGCGCTACGGCGAGAACCCGCACCAGACGGCCGCACTCTATGTGCAGCAGGGCTCGCCCGCGGGGCTCGCGGCGCATCGTGAGCTGAAGGAGCTCTCGTACAACAACCTGCTCGACCTCGAGGCCGCGGTGACGCTGGCCGGCCGGTTCGAGCGGCCGGCGTGTGTGATCGTCAAGCACAACCAGCCCTGCGGCGCCGCGTGCGCCGACACGCTGGCCGGCGCGTATCGCTCGGCACTCGCGGCGGATCCACTCTCGGCGTTCGGCGGCATCATCGCGGTCAACCGTGCGCTCGACGGCGAGACGGCGGCCGAGATCGCCAAGCTGTTCGTGGAGTGCGTGGCGTTCCCCGAGTTGAGCCCCGAGGCCGACGCGGCGCTCGCGGGCAAGAAGAACGTGCGGCTGGTGCGCCTGTCGGCCGCCGAACTCGCCAATCCCGAAGGCTGGCTGCTCAAGCCCGTCGGGCCGTGGGTGCTGGCGCAACGCGACGCCACTGGCGCGCCGCCGCCGTGGCGAACGGTGACGCGGCGGACACCCAGTGCCGGCGAGTTGGCGGCACTCCTGTTCGCGTGGGAGGTCGCCGCCGCGGCGCGCAGCAATGCCATCGCGCTGGCGCGAGGCGAAGCACTGATCGGCCTCGGGAGCGGGCAGACGTCGCGCGTGGACGCGGTGGATGTGGCACTGATGAAGGCGAAGCGCGCGGGCCACGACGTGGCGGGCGCGGTGCTGGCGAGCGATGGATTCTTCCCGTTCCCCGACGGTGTCACACACGCTGCCGAAGCCGGCGTTAGCGCCATCGTCCAGCCCGGCGGCTCGGTGAAGGACGCCGAGGTCATCGCCGAGGCCGACCGATTGGGCGTGGCCATGGTGTTCACCGACCGCAGGGTGTTCCGCCACTGAGGTGGTGGGGAGGAGGCAACGCATGGACGCGACACAACGCCGCACCGTCTTGCTGGCGGCTTATGCCGTCGCGACCGTGCTGTTCGTGTTCTTCTTCGGGCGCCAGTTCTGGGACTGGGCCACATGGGACCAAGCCAAGGGCACCATGGACTTCGGCTTCATGAAGATCACGTCGCGCCCGCCGTTCCCGAATGACGCGCGCAGCGTGTTCCTCGGCCTGGTCCTGCCCATCGTGCTCGGCGCGGCTGGGCGCGTTCTGGCTGGCAGCATGGGCCGCACGCCGAGGCAGGAGTGAGGGGTAACCGCAATGCGGGTCCGCGGCTCGACGCTCGCGCGGGTCGGCGCCGGCACGAGCGTGCGATCGTGAGGACGCCCGCGGCATGAACCCGTTCGTGCTCGCGCGGCTCGAGCTGGATTCGCCGCGGCCGGCCGAGCGCGTGTCGGCCGAGCTCGACCGGCTGCTGCGCGAGGGGTTCGACGCGGGTGGGCGGCGCTACCGGTTGTTCGGTGCGCGACGCGGCGGGTACCTCACCATGAGCCTCGGGCTCCCGCTCATCGGTGGTGCTGCGCCCGTGCTGCGCGCCCGGCTTCGCGACTTCCCCGGGCCGGTCCGCTTCGACGTGCACGTGACCGCACGCCTCGAGGTCATCGTCTTCGGCGCGTTCTGGGTCGCGCTCACCGTGCTGGGCGGCGGCTATCAACTCGCACTGCAGATCTCGGAGTGGTCCGCCGGTCGCGCGCGCGCCTCCGATATCTGGGACGTGCTCCCGAGGATCGGCGTCATGGCCGCTCTCATCGGTATCCCGCTATGGTACTTCCGCCGTCGTGCGATGCAGGACGCCGGGCTGCTGCTGGACGCATTCCGTGACGCCATCGGCGCCGCCCGCGAGAGCGCCGCCTCCCCCTCCGTTTGAAGGACCCGTACCCCATGCCCCGTTCGACCGTCCTGATCCTCGACTTCGGCAGCCAGTACACGCAGTTGATCGCGCGGCGCATCCGCGAACTGGGCGTGTTCTCCGAGATCGTCGCCGGTACCACGCCGCTCGCCGAGATCCAGGCACGCAAGCCCGGTGCGCTCATCCTCTCGGGTTCACCCGCGAGCGGTTACCGCGCCGAAGCTCCGCTGCCCGATGCCGGGATTTACGCGCTCGGGCTTCCGCTGCTCGGCATCTGCTACGGGTTCCAGGTCACGGCGCAACTCATGGGTGGGAGCGTGGCCAAGGCCGACCGGCGCGAGTACGGAGCCGCCACGTTCATCCAGGACGGCCGCTCGCCGTTGTTCACCGGGGTGCCCAAGCGCTTCAAGGCCTGGATGAGCCACGGCGACGAAGTACAAGCATTACCAACAGGTTGGCTGAAGGTCGCGCATACTCGCAACTGCGCGTTCGCGGCCGCCCGGCACATCTCGAAGCCGTTCCATCTGATCCAGTTCCACCCGGAGGTCGTGCATTCGCCCTACGGGAAGGAAGTGCTCTCCAACTTCGTGCTCAAGATCGCGAAGTTGAAGACCGGCTGGTCCATGAAGGGGTTCGTGCGCCAGGCGGTGAAGCAGATTCGCGAGCAGGTCGGCGATGGCCGCGTGCTGTGCGGACTCTCGGGCGGCGTCGACTCCACCGTGGCGGCCACGCTCATCCACCGCGCGATCGGCGACCGGCTCACCTGCGTGCTCGTCGATCACGGCTTGCTGCGCAAGGACGAGGCGGCCGAGGTCGAACGCGAGCTGGGTGTGCGGCGCCACCTGAACCTGCGCGTGGTGAACGCGCGCCGGCGGTTCCTCGACCGGCTCGACGGTGTGGTGGACCCCGAGCGCAAGCGCAA
>CAZADU010000675.1:0-2226 GCA_964483945.1 uncultured bacterium | reverse complement strand
GGCCTGAATGGGTTTTTCGTCGCGGCCGAGTTCTCGCTGGTGACCGTGCGCTGGACGCGCGTCGTGGAGCTGGTGCAGCAGGGCCGCTTCGGCGCGGTGCAGGTGCGCGACGCCATCGAGAAGCTCGACGACTCCATCGCCGCCACGCAGCTGGGTATCACGTTCTCGAGCCTGGCTCTGGGCTGGCTCGGCGAGCCGGCGCTGGCGCACCTGGTGCACCCCTTGTTCGAAGCCATTCCGGGCCCGTGGAGCGTGGCGGTCACGCACGGAGCGGCGGTGGCCCTGGCGTTCCTGATCATCACGTTTCTGCACGTCGTGCTGGGCGAGCTGGCCCCCAAGGCCGTGGCCCTGGAACGCGCCGCGGACGTGGCGCTGGTGGTGGCGGGCCCGCTGCTGGTGTTCGGCCGCATGTTCCGGCCGTTCATCCACAGCATGAATGTCGCCGGCAACTGGGTGGTGCGCCGGATGAACCTGCCGCCGGTCAAGGTGAGCAGCTCGGTGCACTCGCCGGACGAGATCGACATGCTGATCGAGGAAGGGCAGGAGGCCGGAGTGATCCAGCCCGACGAGGCCACCTACGCGCGTGCGGTGTTCGAGCTGTCCGACAAGAAGGTGCGCGACGTCATGGTGCCGCGCGACAAGGTGGTGGCGTTCGCGCGCGATGCCAAGCCGGACGACATTCTCGAGACCGCCCGCATGAGCGCGCACACACGCATGCCGGTCTGGGACGGCGAACCCGACAATGTGGTGGGCATCGTCAACACGAAGGACCTGTTCCACATCTTCAGCCTGATGAACCTGGTCATCCTGGAGGACGCCATGTACCCGGCGGTCTACATGGACCCGGACATCTCGCTGGGCCGCGCGCTCAACGTGTTCCGCCGCGAGCGCCGCCAAATGGCCGTGGTGCGCGGGGGGGACGGCCGGTTCCTCGGCATCGTCACACTCGAGGACATCATCGAGGAGATCGTGGGCGAGATCGAGGACGAGCACGACGAGCAGGTGCCGGGCCCGAGCTGACCCCGGCAGTCTCCGCTTGTGACCGAACGGGTGCCGTGGTACCCCTTGCGCTCTGGAACATGGACGTGCCGCAGGGATCCATCACCTCGGTCACCGCACATCCGCCGGAGAGCGGAGGGAGCGTCATGCCGCAGTGGACCTTGTTCGAAAACGATTTCAAGCTCATCGACCACGTGCTCGACGAGCTGCTTCAGCGCACCAATGCGCTATCGGCGCACCTCATCGACCGCTCGGGCCAGGTCATCACCTCGGCCGGGCGCGTGGATGACTTCGACGTCACCTCTTTCGCGAGCCTGGCCGCGGCCGATTTCACGGCCAACGCCGAGCTGGCCCAGCTGCTGGGCGAGCAGGCCGTGGACGCGGTGGTGAACGAGGGCCGGGCGCGCTCGGTCTATTCCCGGCTGCTGGCCGACCGCGTGATCCTGTCCGTCGTATTCGACAAGCGCAGCACGCTCGGGCTGGTCCGCGTGCGCTCCAAGCGCGGCGCCGAGACACTGGACGGTGTGTTCCGCGGGCTGTTCGAGAAGGTCGGCATCGCCGAGGCGCCGCAACACGAGTTCGAGGCCGCCCCGGACTTCGCCGCCGCCGCTTCGCAGGAAGTGGACGCGCTGTTCGGGGAGTGACCCGGCCGGCTCCGGAGGGGCAGCACCTTGGCGCTCATCAACCACCGGACGCACGAGATCCACTTCAAGATCGTCTATTACGGTCCAGGCCTGTGCGGGAAGACCACCAACCTGCGCTCCCTGCATGACCGCCTGCCGCCGGAGCGGCGCGGCAAGATGATCTCGATCGCCACCGACCACGAGCGCACGCTGTTCTTCGACTTCCTGCCCATCGACCTGGGCCAAGTGAACGGCTTCCTGACCCGCTTCCACCTTTATACGGTGCCGGGTCAGGTCTACTACCGGCTGTCGCGCCGGGCGGTGCTGCAGGGCGTGGACGGGCTGGTGTTCGTGGCCGACTCGCACCCCGCTCGCGAGGCCGCCAATCGCGAGTCGCTCATTGACCTGAACGACCACCTGCGCACCATCGGCGTGACCGGACCGGCCCTGGCGCGCATCCCGTGGGTGTTCCAGTGGAACAAGCGAGACTCGCCCGTGGCCGTCCCGCTGGAGCGGCTGCGAAAGGCGCTCAACCCACAGGGCTGGCCCGAGTTCGAGGCGGTCGCCTCGGACGGCCGGGGTGTCTCCGAGACGCTGCGTTCGG
>CAZADU010000674.1:0-1793 GCA_964483945.1 uncultured bacterium | reverse complement strand
CTCGAGTTCACACTGAGTGATGAGGTGAACGACGCCCGCTGGCAGCCGCCGTCCGAGATCGACTTGGCGCTCGTGCTCGAGGCGGACCGCGACTTCCTGCGCTCGCTCGGCGCGCCGGGATAAGCGAGCGCGGCCACGGGGCGCGCTTCATCGCCTCGTGGCACACCGGTTCAGTGATTCGGCGATAGATTATCCCCGGCCGCGGCCTTGGCGCCGCGAGTCGAACCCCAAGCCGGCCACCCGCCGGTACCACGGAGGACACGGCCCATGGTGCTTCCCGATGGCCTCGAGTTCCTGAAGTTCGGTTGGTGGGTGGTGCACGCGATCGCGTTCATGCTCGTCTACCAGTTCGGATACGCCAAGGGCCGCGGGGATCTACGGCGCGAGCATCGCCAGCGCGAAGTCGCGGGCAAGCCGCACGATCGCGCGCAGCCGCACTGACATCGCACAATCCAGGAGGTAAGCCATGCCCGGTCCACGATTCGCAGGTCGCGCCGTCCTCGTCACCGGTGCCTCGAGCGGCATCGGGCGCGCCTGCGCGCGTGCGCTCGGTGCCGAGGGCGCGCGCGTGGGGCTCGCCGGCCGCCGCCGCGACCGCTTGGACGAGGCGGCCGCCGACGTGCGCAAGGCGGGGGGCGAGGCCGTCGTGCTCGAGGGCGACGTGCGTGACGAGGCAGTGTGCACGCGCTGGGCCGCCGAGTGCGACCGCGCCTTCGGCGGCCTCGACGGGCTGGTGAACGCGGCCGGCGTGCTCGGCAACGGGGCGGTGGACGGCACAACGCCTGCCGAATGGGACCGCATCATGGACAGCAACGTGCGTTCGCTTTACTTGATGACACGCGCTGCGGCCCCTTTGCTCAAGCGACGCAAGGGCAGCATCGTCAACCTGTCGTCGGTCGCGGGCACGCGACCCTACGCGGGGCTCGCGGCCTATTGCGTGAGCAAGGCGGCGGTGGACATGATCACACGCTGCGCCGCACTCGATCTGGCTCCCGATGGCGTGCGGGTGAACGCGGTGAACCCAGGCGTGGTCGTGACCGAGCTGCACACGGTGAGTCACGCGGTCGCGGACTACGCGGCGTTCCTCGAACGCGGCAAGAGCACCCACCCGATCGGCCGCGTGGGGAGTGCCGAGGAAGTGGCGTCGTTGATCCTCTACCTGCTGTCGGACGACGCCGGCTGGATCACCGGGGCGTGCATGCCCATCGACGGGGGCCGCGCGCTGGCCAGCGCCCGCTGAGCGAGGCGTCGAGTATGGCCGCCCGGGCGTAGCACCCGTTCTCCGGCGGGAGCTGCTTCGCGGCGGCCCACACGGCTCCTGGGCGGGCCGATCGCGGCTCGGCAGGAGCCCCAGAGACCCCCGCCGGCCCGGGCCGGTGCCGTGGGGGGCGAAATCACTCAAACCCCGCGCTCATCGTGCCGATGAGTCCCGGGTCATGGAACACTTCATCTTCATTCCGCTGACGCCGGGTGGCGTGATCCTCGCCACGATGTGCGTGATCGCGGGTGCGCCACTGTTCGCTCGTGGCCGCGCCGCGTGGAACCTGCGCTGGCGTCTCGCGCGACTCGCCACCGAGCCGCTGCCGCCGGATGCCGAGGGTGTGGTGCGCGCGCGTGGTCGCGTGGTGCTGGATGGGCCGCTGTTCGCGCCGCTCTCGGGTAAGCCGTGCGCCGGGTTCGAGCTGTACGTGCGAGGCTCGGGTTCGGCGGTGGGCGGTGTGGTTCGCGATCTGCGGCAGTTCCGGCTCGAGGGCGAAGCCGCCTCAGCACTGGTCTCCCCGATGCACTCCGAC